>CACYWX010000020.1 GCA_902778205.1 uncultured Ruminococcus sp.
CCGGCAAGCTGGCCCGGGACACCGACACCGTCGCCATGATCGACATCCTCTTCGACACCATCACCTACGAGATCGGCGGCAACTACTTCGGCTTCTCCGGCGGCTTCAACGCCCTGTTCTACACCCTGGGGAACGAGGTGGTCAACAACAAGAACGCGGACTTCGCCTCCTTCTACGCCAAGAACGAGAAATCCGCCCTGGCCACCATCAAGAACTTCTACAAGCAGCTGGACAAGGCCGAGGCAAATCCGTAAACCGGAATCCCGAAAAAAATTATAAAACCCCTTGACAATTTCCCCGGACCGTGATATAATGGTCAAGCGGTCCGGGGAATCCTCCGGGACGGCAAAAAGTGAACAGTGTCCCAATAGACACAGCACACGCAAAGGTGGCTGAGCTGGTCTAAGGCGCACGACTGGAAATCGTGTGTTCGGCTAATAACCGACCGTGGGTTCGAATCCCACCCTTTGCGTAAAAATGATCAATACCCTTCAGGGTGTTGGTCATTTTTTTACGGGTGTGTGAGAACCCACGCGGAAGGTTCTTATGATGTCCTTCGTTTTCAGCAAGAGTCCACCCGGACGCTGAACGGTAATCACGGCATTGCTCCCGTGGAACCTTCCAGCGCAGTTTCTGCGCAGGGGAAGATTCTGCGTCATTCCGGATGCCAATAATAAAACCCCTTCCCAATAAAAGTCTTAGAAGAAGGGGTCCGGGGAGGGAACCTTCTCTCAGAAGGTTCTCTCCCCGGCTTTTTTTTCTCTTAATACGTCGGCGAATCCAGACGCCAGCCGACCTCGGTCTCCGTCAGCCAAAGCTCCACGTCCACCGAGGGCTGACCGTCGAAGAAGGATTTCAGCCGCACCTGCACTCCGGTCTCGTTCTCCCGGAGCACCTCCAGCGAATCCAGATCGTAGGTCCTCCCCAGAGGAATGGCGTCGTCCTTCAGATTCACCCGCTTTGTCAGGAAGCCGTCCTGCTCCAGATACATGGCGTAGACCGCCGTAGTCCGGTGCTCCGTTTCGGTCCCCTCGTTGAAGAGGGCGGAGATCCCCGTGAACGCCCGGTCGAAGAGGAACTGCGCGTACTCCTCCGTGAAGACCTCCAGCGTCGCCGCCTTGATGTCGTCCACGGTTTCGTATCCGCAGGAGGGATCCACCGGCTCGTAGGAAATCGCCGCGATGTCCGTGTCGAAGGACTCGTAGAAGGCCCGCACCGCGTCCTCGTCCCGGTTGGTGGGGAGCCCGTCCCCGAAGTAGATCTCGTTCAGTTCCGCGGATTTGGGAAGAAGCTCGCCGAGGATCCCCCGCATCTCCTCCGCCGTGTGCTTCGGCTTCGAACAGGACAGGGACAGGACCGAAAACGCCGCCGCCAGCAGAACGCAGAACGCGCGCTTCATGCCTTTACTCATCATCTTCGTCCGGAATCTCTTCCGCCTCCGTTTCGTCCTCGTCCGTTCCGGAGGAATCGTCCCCCAGATCCATCTCCGTGACAAATTCGTCTCCGCCGCCGGTCGGAACCGCCACGCCGGAGGATTCGCCGTCCCCAGAGCTCTCTTCCTTTTCCTCCTCGGAATCCGCCAGGGCAAAGTTCACCAGCTTCGCTCCCTCGGCCAGCCGCATCAGGATCACCCCGGAGGCGCCCCGGCCGTAGTGGGGAATGCCCTTGGCCGGCGTCCGGATGATGGTCCCCTCGTTGGTGATCATCAAGAGGTCCTGGTTCTCCGTCACCGTGGCGATGCCGCAGAGATCTCCGGTCTTTTCGTTCAGCCGCTGGATGATGTTGCCCTGGATGCCGCGGCCCTTGGCCTCGAATTCGCCGGTCTTCATCCGCTTGCCGAAGCCGTTCTCCGTCACCGTCACCAGCCAGTTGTCCGCCTCCCAGGCGGGATCGTTCTCGATGACGCAGGCTCCGGCCACCTCGTCTCCCTCCCGGAGGGAAATGCCCCGGACGCCGCGTCCCGTGCGCCCGATGACCGACACCTTGTCCTCGTGGAACCGGGCCGCCAGACCGTTCTTCGTGGCGATCAGCACGTCGCTCTCCCCGTGGGTCAGGGCCACGTAGATCAGGGAATCTCCCTCGTCCAGGTTCAGCGCGATCTTGCCGCCCTTCCGCTGGACCTTGAAGTCCGCGAGCCGGGTCCGCTTCACCACGCCGCGCCGGGTCACCATCAGCAGGTAGTTCCGGTCCTGGTATTCGTCGATGAGGGAGGTGTCCTCCAGATCCGGCACCGACAGCATGGCCGTGATCTTCTCGTCCTGTCCCACCTCGATCAGGTTCACGATGTGGGAGCCCTTGGCCGCACGTCCCGCTTCGGGAACCCGGTAGGCCTTGATCTGATAGACTCTTCCCTCGGTGGTGAACAGCATCAGGTAGGAGTGGGAATCCGCCACCGCCACCCGCTCGATGTAGTCCTCCTCCTTGGTCTGCATGCCGATGACGCCCCGGCCGCCCCGCTTCTGAGCCGCGTAGACCTGCTCCGGCTGACGCTTGATGTAGCCCTCGTGGGTCAGGGTGATGACGGCGTTGTGCCGCTCGATCAGGTCCTCCAGCACGATCTCGTTTTCGGCCTCCTCGATGGTGGTGCGTCTGGGATCGCTGTATTTCTCCTTGATCTCGGTCAGCTCTTCCCGCACGATGTCGCGGATTCTGCTCTCATCCCCGAGGATGGCCCGGTATTCCCCGATGGCCTGATACAGCTCGGCCAGACGCGCCTCCACCTTCTGCCGCTCCAGACCGGACAGGCGTCCCAGCGTCATCTGCACGATGGCCTGGGTCTGCTCGTCCGACAGGGAGAACCGCGCCTTGAGGTTTTCCCTGGCCGCGGGCGTATCCGGAGACTGGCGGATGATGGTGATCACCTCGTCGATGTTGTCGATGGCGATCTTGTAGCCCTCGTTGATGTGGGCCTCGTGGAGCGCCTTCTCCAGATCGTATTTGACCCGGTTGATGATGACCTGCTCCTGGTGGTTGATGTAGACCCGCAGGGCCTGGCGAAGATTCAAAATCTTCGGCTCGTTGTTCACCAGCGCCAGCATGATCACCGAGCAGGTGGACTCCAGCTCCGTGTACTTGTAGAACTGATTGAGGATGATGTGGCCGTTGGCGCTCTTCTTGTACTCCACCACGATCCGCATGCCCTTCTGGTCGCTCTCGTCGCGGATCTCGGTGACGCCTTCGATGCGCTTCTCGTTCACGTGGGAGGCCATGGTCTTGAGCAGCTCGCTCTTCTGGACCATGTAGGGGATCTCCGTGATGACGATCCTGCTCTCCTCCTCCTCGACCTCCGCCTTGGCCCGGACCATGATGCGCCCGCGTCCGGTGGAGTAGGCCTCGTAAATACCCGCCGTGCCGTGGATACCCGCGCCGGTCGGGAAGTCGGGTCCCTTGATGAACTGCATCAGCTCGGACACGCCCGCGTCCGGATGGTCCATCAGGTAGATGGTCCCGTCGATGACCTCGCCCAGGTTATGGGGCGGGATATTCGTGGCCATGCCCACCGCGATGCCGACCGCGCCGTTCACCAGCAGGTTCGGGAAGCGGGAGGGAAGGACGGACGGCTCCCGGCGGGTGTTGTCGAAGTTCATGTCCCACGGGATCGTCTCCTTGTCGATGTCCCGGAGCATTTCGTTGGCGATCCTCGACAGCCGCGCCTCCGTGTACCGGTACGCCGCGGGGGTGTCGCCGTCGATGTTGCCGAAGTTTCCGTGGCCGTCCACCAGGGGAGCGCGGTAGGAAAAATCCTGCGCCATGCGGACCATGGTGTAGTAGACGGAGGTGTCTCCGTGGGGATGGTACCGGCCCAGCACGTTGCCCACCGTGGTGGCGGACTTCCGGAAGGGCTTGTCGTAGGTGAGATTGTCCTCCCACATGGCGTACAGCACCCGCCGCTGACCGGGCTTCATGCCGTCTCTTGCGTCGGGAAGAGCACGGGAAACGATCACCGACATGGAGTATTCGATAAAGGACTTCTTTACCGACGCCTCCATGTTGACGGGCTCGATCTTCTGGTCCGGAAATTCGATATTCTGTTCTTCTTTCGGATGCTTCGCCATGATAATTTATAACTCCTTGTAAGGGAAGACGCGGCTTCTTGAAAGAAGCCTGGCAAGAACTTCAAAACAGACCGGTGCCGGCTCCTCTCTGAGGTGCGGCACGGGGTAACGTACAGCGCGGGGGTACCGCTTCATGTTATCGACTCTCCCCCGCCTTCCATGTGACAGCGTCACGCAAAACCATATGTGTTTCACGTGAAACAACGAATAATCGACAATTCACTCTCCGGCTACATACCTTCCGGCAATTTCGACGGCGAATTCCATCGCGATGTCGTCGGAGGGATCGCCGCAGCCGTATCTCACGTAGACGAACGCGCCGAGAAACGTGTCTCCTGCCCCTTTGAGACGGACCACCGGACGTTTCCTCTGCGAGAAGAAGATCGTTCCCCGTTCGTCCGTCAGAAGCGGATCCTCTCCCGCCCGCGTGGTAATCACAGTCCGGATCCCGAGTCCTTCCGCCGCCCGGGCCAGCTCCCGCGGATCGTCCGGGGAGCATCCGGTCAGCGCGGCCAGCTCCTCGTTGTTGGGCTTGATGACGTCGGGCTTCACCGCCGCGTTCACCGCGATCCGGAGAGCCTCCCCGTCGCAGTCCAGCACCGCGTCAGCCCCGGTCGCCTTCACTTTGGCAACAAGCTCCGACGGATAGGATTTCGGCACGTCCTTCGGGCAGCTTCCGGCGATGACCACGCAGTCCCCGGGCCCGATCCCGTCCAGCACGGCGCGTTCGATCTCCTCCAGCGCGTCCCCCACGGGGGTACCGGGCGCGTTGATCTCCACGGAATGTCCCTCGTCCGGGATCACGGACACGTTCACGCGGGTGCTTTCCTTCACGGGAACGGCGGTCAGGGCGATGCCCTCCTTTTTCAGGATCCTCTGAAGCATCTCCCCGGTCTCCCCGCCCACGGGTGCGACGGTCTTCAAGCTGAATCCCGGGTTGTCCTTCTCCGCGCACCGCAGGATGGACCGGGATACGTTGATTCCCTTGCCGCCCGCCGAGACGAGGTGGGATTGAGTCCGGTTCAGCCCGCCGGGATTGAACCGCTCCAGCCGGTATTCAATATCGACTGCGGGGGAAAGGGTTAAAGTTACGATTGTCATCTCATATATCCCCGCTTCACGAAAGGCAGGCGCATTGGTGAATCATTCCCTCTCATGAAGCTTTTTGAAAGGCTTTTTCTCGAAAAAGCCGCGTCCTTCTTTTTAACCTATGGTATCCAGATTCACGGCGTATTTGGCGTTCTGCTCGATGAACTCCCGCCGGGGCTCCACCTTGTCCCCCATGAGCGTGGAGAAGATCTCGTCGCAGAGTCTGGCGTCCTCGATGTCCACCCGGAGGATGGTCCGCTGTTCCGGGTCCATGGTGGTCTCCCACAGCTGGGAGGCGTCCATTTCGCCGAGACCTTTGTACCGCTCGATGTCCACGTGTCCGCCCAGCTCCGCCACGATCTGATCCCGCTCCTCGTCGGAGTAGGCGTGCCGCTCGGTTTTGGAGCCCTTGCGGATCCGATAGAGGGGCGGCTTGGCTAAGAACACGTGTCCCTGCTCGATGAGGGGACGCATATGGCGGAAGAAGAAGGTCAGAAGCAGGACCTGGATATGGGAGCCGTCCACATCGGCATCGGCCATGATGATGATCTTGCCGTAGCGCAGCTTCTGGATGTCGAACTCCTCCCCGATGCCGCAGCCCAGGGCCTGGATGATGGGGATCAGGCTCTGGTTCCCGTAGACCTTGTCGATGCGGGTCTTTTCCACGTTCAGCACCTTGCCGCGCAGGGGAAGAATGGCCTGGAACCGGGATTTCCGCGCGGATTTGGCGGATCCTCCGGCGGAGTCTCCCTCTACCAGGAACAGCTCCGTCAGATCCTTCCGCTTTTCCTGACAGTCCGCCAGCTTGCCGGGCAGGGCTGATCCCGTGGAGAGCACCGTCTTCCGGCTGGCCTCCCGGGCCTTTCTGGCCGCTTCCCTCGCCTGCCGCGCCACCACGGATTTCTCCACGATGGACTTGGCGATGGCGGGATTTTCCTCAAAGAATTCGCTAAGCTTCTCGGAGACGATATTGTCCACGATGGAGCGCACTTCGGAGTTGCCCAGCTTGGCCTTGGTCTGGCTCTCGAACTGGGCGTCCGGCAGCTTCACCGACACCACGGCGCAGAGTCCCTCTCTCGCGTCCTCGCCGGAGAGCTTTTCCGAATCCTTCAGAGATCCCACCCGGTGGGCGTAGTCGTTCAGCACCCGGGTGATGGCCGTCTTGAAGCCCGTCTCATGGGTGCCGCCGTCGATGGTGGACATGTTGTTGGCGAAGGTGACGATGGTCTCCGTGTAGCTGTCGTTGTACTGCATGGCGACCTCGGCGGTGATGTCCCCCTTCTCGGCCTTCATGTAGATCACGTCCGGATGGATCACGTCCACGTGCTTGGCCCGGTTCAGGTGCTCCACGAACTGCCGGATGCCGCCGTCGTATTTCAGGTCGTACTCCACGGCCCGGCCCCGGCGGATCTTCTCGTCCCGGTCATCCTCGAACCGCACGCCCTCCACCGTCACGTCCCCGTCGCCCTCGTCGGAATCCTCTTCGGCGGGCGTCTGTTCGGCTTCCGGCTGATCCGACGGAGGTTCGGCATTGCTTTCCGCGTCCGCCTTGTCCTCTCCGCTCTGGGAGGCCTGAGCCGCCGCCTCCAGCAGACGCCGGATGTCGGGATCGTCCGCGTCCATGGAGAAGGGCTTGGAGAGAAGGTCGTCCTCGTCCTCCGTCAGCCGCCGCTCGTCCCGGAGGATGATGCGGATGCCGGCGTTCAGGAAGGCCTGCTCTCTCAGTCGGGTCAGAAGGATGTCCGTGTCGAACTCCACCGTGTCGGTGAAGATCTCCGGATCCGGCTTGAAGCGCACGTACAGACCGTGCTTTCCGCCGGAATCTCCCTCGCAGGCGAAGGGACGGGCGATTTCTCCCTTCTCGAAGCGCATGGTGTACCGCTGGCCCTCGTAGCAGTTGTCCACCTCCATCCATTCGGACAGGGCGTTCACCACCGACGCGCCGACGCCGTGCAGACCGCCGGAGATCTTGTAGCCGCTCCCGCCGAATTTGCCTCCCGCGTGCAGTACGGAGAAAACCACCTCCAGCGTGGGCCGTCCCGCCTGACGGTGGATCCGGGAGGGAACGCCGTAGCCGTTGTCCTCCACGGAGACGGACCCGTCCGGATGCAGGACCACCTCGATCCGGTCGCACCGGCCTGCCATGGCCTCGTCGATGGAGTTGTCGACAATCTCGTATACCAGATGATGCAGGCCCCGCTGGGACGTGGTGCCGATGTACATGCCCGGCCGCTTCCGCACCGCCTCCAGGCCCTCGAGGACCTGAATCTGGTTTTCGTCGTAATGGATCGTTCCGTTCGTGTTTTCCAATTCCTTGTTGTTGTCCATGTTTTCTCCGATTCAGAAAGGGGTACGCGGCTTTTCTGAAGAAAAGCCCGGCAAAAGACTTCAAAAGACTGACTTTATAGAGATACGCTGAGCAGACCGCGCATGTGTGAAAAACAAATCCTTGACAGGCTGCCGCTCGAAGGCTTCGCGCCGTTCACTTCTTCACCCGTCCCACCACCGCGGCGGTGGAGATGTGGGTGAAGATCACGCCCTCGTCCGTCAGAATGAAGGTCCGGGGCAGATCGTCCCCCGCGCTGGAGGTGACGCCCCGCCGCTCGGCCGCCTTCAGAAAATCCCGGTTCAGCTGGGAGTCCGCCCGGCCGTCCATGTCGAAGCAGCCGATGATCTCCGAATCCCGGACCAGCCGCCCGGCTCCGATGTGCAGGTACATGCCGTCAGCCGTTCATCCGGATGGGCATGACGAAATACATGAACATGTCCTCCCGGTATTCGCGCTCTCCCTCCGCCGCGGAAAGGGAAGGACGGTCGCCGTAGGCCGCGGGATCGGGACGGGCGTCCAGGAAGGTGGTGCCCTCCGCCGGCTCGATGACCACGCCCATGAGGGGCGTCTGGAGACGGATGCGCAGCCGGTCGCAGTCCGTGGGGCAGGCCTTCAGCGCCTCAAGCAGATACCGGCAGTTGAAGCCGATGGACAGGGGCGCCCCGTCGATGGCGGCGGGGATCTTCTCGTAGACCGATCCGCCGGCGGACACGGAGGACATGGTGATCTCCCCGCCCTCGAAGTCCAGCTTCACGTGGCTCCGTCCGCTGCCCCCCAGCTTATCCTCGGTGACGATGGAGGCTCTTTCCACCGCGGAGAGGAACTCCGAGCGGGAGAGATAGGCCTGGGTCATGTAGGTCTGGGGCAGAAGCCGCTCGTAGGCCATGTATTCGGTGTCCAGCATCCGGGTGAAGAAGTAGGTCCCCCCGATGCGGAAAATGATGTTCTTCCGTCCGATGATCATGTCGGCGTCCTCATCGGTGTCGGAGAGCAGCTTCGACAGCTCGGAGAGGAATTTCCCGGGAATGATCATCTCGTTCTTTTCGCCCATCTCGGCCGAGGTCACCTCGCACCTTGCGGCGGAGAGGCGGTTCCCGTCGCATCCCACCACGGTGAGCCAGCCGTTCTCCACCCGGAACAGGGCGCCGTTGAAGGCGGCGCGCTGGTCGTTCTGGGCCACGGAGAACACGGTCTCCTGGATCATGGCCCTCAGCTTCCGCTGGGGA
This sequence comes from uncultured Ruminococcus sp., assembly GCA_902778205.1. Classification (GTDB taxonomy): domain Bacteria; phylum Bacillota; class Clostridia; order Oscillospirales; family CAG-272; genus UMGS1696. The sequence goes on from CACYWX010000020.1 coordinate 8,700, forward strand.
ATCAGGCACCGGCTGTCTCCCACGAACCGGGGCATGGAGGGGAACTCGTCGCCGGGGGTGGCGGTGATCTCAAACTTGGAGTAGCCGCCCGAAATGGTGACCCGTCCCCGGTCGCTGATGTCCACGGTGATCTCCCCGTCGGGCAGGGCGCGGACGATCTGCAGCATCTTCACGGTGTTGATGACGTACATGCCCTCCTCCTCGATCCGGCATTCCACGGAGGTGCGCAGACCCTTTTCCAGGTCGAAGGCGGAGACGCGGCAGACCCCGGAGGGATCCCCCTCGAATTCTCCGAACTTCGGGTTGGGCGGGCACTCGAACAGAATCCCGTCCACGGCGGCCATGGTGTTTCTGGTCTGGGCCACGGACACGGCAGGCGTAATGGCGGCAAGCAGAGCCGCTTTATCGAAAACAGCTTTCATGTTCATCTCCTGTTATGTGTTCAGTAAAGAAAGAATAGATCAGATAAGACAGATAAGATACAGCAGAAGCAGCAGTAGGGCCTGTGGGCGCCTCGGAAAAGCTCTTCCGTCTCCGGCCTCTGCCATTTTTTGCCGGAACCTCCGGTTTATTCCAAAACAGCTTACATTAATAATAGTCACCCGAAGCGGAAAACATTCCGTTCCGCGCTCCGTTTTCCAGTTTTATCCGAACGCGCGCGCCGCCGGGCTTTGGAAACCCCGTGGAAACCGGATGGATTCGGGGAGGAGATTTCATAAGATTTCCGGGCGAATCGGGATCGTGCGCTTCCCGGAGCCGTCCGTAGAGAGACTGTGGAAAGGGATCCCTTTGGAAAACTTCGCACCGCCGTTCTCGTCCGTTCCGTAAGAGAATCCGTCCGGGGAGCGCCTGTCCGCGGCTCTGTCTCACGATTCTTGTGATTTCGGAATCCTGAGGTGCCCGGCTTTTTCATCCCCGTCCGATCCGGGGTCCGCTGTTGGAAGCTTCGTGTAAAGGAGCGCTTCGTCACGTCCGAAGGATCGGTTTCCAATGGGTTTTCCACAGCATTCCGGGGCGGGAAATCCGGTTTTCCGTCGTTTCCGGGACCCTGAAACCGGTTCGGGAGAGGAAATCCGACGTTTCGTTCCGGGTTTTCCACCGGGTTTTCCAAAGACCTGTGGAAAACTCTCCTCATGGACTTTTCAAAACCGCGAAGTTTTCCACAGCCTGTGGAAAGAACTGTTGATAAACGTCAAAGGTGAAAAATGGGAAAACCCTGTGGATTTCTCCCCGAAACCCTTGGAAAATCTCAGTCACGAAGGCGGACGAAAACCGAATCTGAGAAAATGCGCTGCACGTTACCCCGTGCTGCACTTTGAGAGAAAAGCTGCACCAGTTTATTAAAGTTCTTGCCAGGCATTCATGCCTGGGGCTTCCTTTCAAGAAGCCGCGTAACTCTTAGAAAGGATTTAGTATCACGAAAATCAGCCCTTCCGGATCTCCTTCAGGATCTGGTCCACGTTGGCCTCGAACACCGCGTCGTCGGCAATCTCCGCTTCGACCTTGGCGATGTTGGAGTGGACGGTGGAGTGGTCCCGGTAGAAGAACACCGCGATCTGAGGCAGGGACGCGCCGGTGACGGTCCGCACCAGGTACATGGACACATTTCTGGCGGTCTGGATGTTCTTCTTCCGGTCCTTGCCCAGAACGTCGTCCACCTTCACGCCGTAGTGGTCCGCCGCGGCCTTGATGATACGGGAAACCGTTTCTGACAGGGGCTCGGTGCTCCGCAGGTATTCGGGGACCGTCTTCAGCACCGTCTCCATGGTGACGGGATTGCCGGAGACCATATGCACCACGGAGAGCTTCTTTACGACGCCCTCCAGCTGACGGATGTTCTCCTGCAGGTTCTTTGCCAGAAAGTCCAGCACGTCCTGGGGGATCTCCATGCCGCTCTGGCTGATCTTGTCCCGGAGGATGGCCATCCGCAGCTCATAGTCCGGCGGCTGGATGTCCACAAGAAGGCCCGCCTCGAAGCGGCTCCGGATCCGGTTTTCCAGAGAGGTCAGGTCCTTGGGAGGACGGTCGGAGGTGATGATGATCTGCTTCCGGTCCTCGTACAGGGCGTCGAAGGTGTGGAAGAACTCGGTCTGGGTGCTCTCCTTTCCGGCGATGAACTGGATGTCGTCGATGAGGAGCATGTCGGTCTTGCGGTATTTGTCCCGGAAGGCCTGGTTCCGGTCCTTCCGGATGGCCTCGATCATCTCGTTCATGAACTCCTCGCCCTTGACGCAGATGACGCGGAGGGAGGGATCCCGCTCCACGGCCCGGTTGGCGATGGCGTACATCAGATGGGTCTTGCCGAGCCCGGAGGGTCCCCAGATAAAGAGGGGATTGATGGACATGCCCACGTTGTCCGCCACGCTGAGGGCCGCCGCGTGGGCCATCTGGTTGGAGCTGCCCACGATGAAGTTCTCGAAGGTGTAGCCGTCGTGGAAGGCGGGCCGTCCGGGCTTGTCCGTCCTGCTCTCCGCGGGAACGGTCCCTGTGTCGGGTTCCGGGGGATCGGAGGGCAGATCCGCGGGACGGGAGGGGGGATTCATGCCGGGCCGGGAGCCGCCGGGGATGTATCCGGGTCTGTCTCCGGCGGATCCGCCGCCGGTCCAGTTCAGCCGTCCCGCGCTGTCCAGCCGGCCGTCCTGACCGTCCCGGTCCCGGACGAGGGTGAAGCCTCCGCCCGATTCCCCGTCCTCGAACCATCCGTCGTCGGCCTCTTCGTCTTCTGCGGCGCCGGAATTTGTTCCGTCCGGTCCGGCGTCCTGAAGGTCATCCGGTTCGTCGAGAGGCACCTGCCGCTGTCCGGGATCGGCCTTTGCGGGCTTTGGAGGGTTCTGCGCGGCGGAGGCATCCACCGTCAGCTCCAGCGACGGCCGGTAGCCCAGCACCTCCTCCAGGGATTCGGAGATGAAATCCCGGAACTTATCCGAAATGATCCCCTCCTTCAGCTTGCTTTCGCAGGCAAAGACCGCGCGGTCCGACTGAAGAGACGTGAGCCGCAGGTGCTCGAACCACAGCTTGTAGGACTGGTCCGTCCCTTCATACCGGGCCCTCATGACCTCGTCCAGAGCCTGCCGGACCTCCTCCAGCTCGTCTCCGGCTCCGGCTTCTCCCGGGGGAGAAAAGTAGATGGATTCCGTGTTTTTATATGGGTTCATGAACCGTTCTCCGGTGTTTTTTTACTAATAATTATATACCGTTCCATTATACCATAAATCGCCGGAAATGTCAAGAAAGAACCGAAAACGCGGCCTGTTTCCTTTCTGAAAAACATCGGGGGAGGAGCCTCCTTTCGGAAACCTCCTCCCCCGGTCTGACGGATCCGGTCGGAGCTTTACGGCAGCTTCTTGTAGTTCTCGATGGCCTTGTCCAGCTTCTTCACCAGCAGCTTTTCGTTGGCTCCCCACCAGGAGGCGAAGGCGCCCTCGTTGGAGGAGCCGAACACCGCATTGGTGTAGATGGAGCCGGTGCCCAGGGCCTTGTCGCCCATCATGATGAAGGGACTGTTGATGTGGTCGTAGATGATGTCCACCATCTGGGAGTCGATGTTGGCGTCGGAGTACTTGATCTTCAGCGCTGTGTCATACCAGGCGGGGACCACCTTCCGGTAGGCCTCTGCACAGAGGGCCTCCACAGCAGCCGTGGTGGCGCTCATCTTCTCCGGGTTTGCGGAAACCGGGATGGCTACGCCGCATCCGTTGGCCGTCGCCGCGCCGCAGAGATAGTCCAGGGATTCGTCCAGCTTCGGATAGGGCAGGATACCGTAGTCGAAGTCCACCTGTCTGAGGGTCATGGCCGTATCGAACATGCCCGGATAGAACAGGGACTTGCCCGCGATGAAGGTGTCCTGCTTGCTGCCGAGCATGGAGATGTTGTCCGTGTACAGGAGCCGGTACAGGGTCTCGCCCCAGCGGATGCCGTTCTCCGTATAGATGTCCAGGATCGGGAAGCCCTCCTCGTCCCGGGTCACGTATTTCAGGCCCGTGGACATGGACATGTAGTTGGGAATGCCCCACTGCTCGAAACGGAAGCCCATGACGTCCCCATCGTCCGCCTTGCCGTCACCGTTGACGTCCGTGTAGACGTTCCGGCAGTAGTCCGCGAATTTGTCATAGGTCCAGGTGCCGTCCAGAACCGCGTCGTAAAGCTGGGCCGTGTCGCCGAAGTGGTCGATGAACAGGGGCTTGTTGTAGTACATGGTGGACGCGCCGAAAAACACCGTCAGGCAGATGTCACCGTTGAGGAAGAAGCGCTTGCTGTTGTCCAGCTGACTCTCTTCCATCATTGCGGAATACCACCAGGGCTGGTTCAGGTCCACGTTGTCCAGGGTCAGCCAGTCGTAGTAGTATCCCTGGATGGACTGGGAAAAGAGCTGGGAGGATTCCTCCATCACCAGATCGTAGTCGTCCGTGCCCGCCTGGAGCACCTGCAGAACCTCGCCCGGGAACCCGCCCCAGTCCGCGGAGCCGGCGATGAAGTTCAGCTTCACGTTCAGCCGGTCCTCCGCCGCGATGTTCCGGTTGTAGACCGCGTCCAGCACCACGTCGCCGTTCAGCTCGCCCAGCGCGTCGTATTTCTGGCAGTTCTCGGAGCCGAAGGAGATAATGTCCAGCTGGGTGCCGTTGTAGTTCAGATCCGGGGAGAGGGTGTCCGGATAGTTGGCCCGGGTGATCTCCTCCTCCTCAGGCTCAGTCTCGACGCTCCCGGCCTGGGCTTCGGTTCCCTGGGAGCCCTGGGATCCTCCCTGATCGTTGTTTCCGCCGGACTCGCTGCACGCCGTCAGAAGGGGCGTCACCATCAGCGCGGCCAGCAGAACCGCAAACAGTCTTTTCATGTCAGTTTCCGCCTTTCCGTAATGGATACAAATCAAAATCCATTTTATTATAACGTAAAAGAATCCGGAAAGATGGAAGAAAACTGTGTATGAAGTGTAAAGAAAAAACGCTTGATTGGATGGATGAAGAGAGAAGCATCCCGTCTCCGCCCGGGAGGAGAGGGATGCTTCCCATGATCCGCGTCAGCCGTTAATGACTCCCCGCTCACCCCGCCTTCTTCAGAATGCGGAAGACCCCGCAGGTGATGTCGTCCTTGGATCCGCGGACCGCCGCTTCTTCCACCACCGTCATGGCCGCCCGCTTCTCGTCCCCCCTTAAGATCTCCTCGTCCGAGGTCAGAAGGTCCAGAAGCCAGGGCTCCTCGTCGAAGGACTTGGCCGCGCCGTCCGATACCATGACGACCGTGTCTCCCTCCCGCACGTCAAAGCGGATCATTTCCGCGTCCAGCGCGCGCAGTATCCCGATGGGGACAGTCTTTGACTGCAGACGGAACACACTGCCGTCCCGGAGCACGAACGACGGCGCGGCTCCGGACTTGACGAACCTGGCTTCACCGGTGGTGAGATCGATCTCCGCGGCGTCCACGGTGGCCGGGCACTCCCTCCCCGCGGCCCGCAGGATCTGGTTGAGCATCTTGAGAGACGTGTCCATGCCGGCCCCCGCGCGGATCAGCTTTTCCAGGATGGAAACCGCCATGCCCGCGCTGAGAGCCGCTTCGCGCCCGCTGCCCATGCCGTCGGAGAGGATCATGTAGAACCGGCCGTCCGCTTCGAAGGACGCGGTGATGTCCCCGCAGACGTCCTCCGGCTCGCTGTCGCTGATCTCGATCCGCTCCCGCTGGGCTTCGATGCCGTCCTCTCCGTGATCCGAGGGATCCCCGCCCGCCCATCTCCGCCCGAAGGGGTGCTTTTCACCGGAGTATGCACCGCGGCTGCGTTCATCGCCCCAGTACCTGTGTACGCCCGATGCCGCGCATGAAAAGCTCCCGCCGCGCACGGAAAACGCGCTGACCGAATGGATCCGCATGGACAGGGAGGAACCCTCCACCTGAAATTCCGGCTGGGAGAGAGGGAGCCGGACAATGCCCTCGAACAGACGGCGGATGTCGTCCCCGCCCAGTCTGGTGGAGTAGAGATCCACGCCGTCCGCCCGTATGATCTTCGTTCTGCCGCCCCAGGCCCGGACCGACGCCGCCGTGAAGCCGTTCAGGGACAGGGTGCGGCGCAGCTTTTTCTCCAGCTCCGCGTCCGGCTTCGAGGCCTCTCTTCCGCGTTCCTCCGCCGCCCGGAACAGCTCGCCGGCCAGTCCCCAGTCCTCCGCCGCGTTCAACAAGCGGCTTTCCCGGGAAAAGTCTTCCGCCCTGTCCGTCACCGCCCGGTTTGCCCGGTCCAGGATGTCCCCCATGTCCGGGCATCCCGAGGCCAGGGAGGGTGGGATCAGGGAGGCGGACACGAACCCGTTCTTCACCAGGGATTCGGTCATGGAGCGGTACAGAGCCTCGGCCCGGTCCCGGGATCCCATCCGGCAGGAGGTTTTCCTCGGACAACGGGCGCATTTTTCGGAGAAGCTCTCCTCCACGGCGGTCCTCAGCTCCGGACGGGATGGCTTCGACAGCCGTTCGGAGAGGGCGAACAGCACTGCGGATACCGACGCCAGCCCCTCCGACAAGCCCTTCACCCTCCTGTCCAGCTCCTCCGCCCGGAGCGCCGCCGCGGTTCTCTCTCCGTCCCGCCCCGCCTTATCCCTCCCGGCCGCGGAGAGAAAGGAGCGGGTCCCGAAGAAATCCTCCGGAAGGCGCACGGCGTCGTACCGGAACAGGGGGATCAGCACAGCGCACAGGACCGAAACGGGCGGGATTACGAAGGTGAAGCCGTCGATCCCTCCCGTAAAGACGGCCCAGGATACGGCCGCGGCTCCCGCTCCCAGCACCGGAAACGCCGCCGGGAGACGCTCGAGAAGGGCGAAAACGACGGCGGAAAGGGCGTACATGGGCACATAGGCAGGCTCCATGGTCAGCCCGCACAGAACGCCCGCCACGGCCCCTCTCTGCCATCCGGAGCTCCTTGTCACCAGAAGGGACACGGCCAGGGCGAAGAAGGCCCCCGCGTCAAAGAGGATCCTCGTCCGCACCGATCCTCCTCCCGCCGGAAGTCTGAGGGAGAACAGGGAAGCGGACAGCCCGTGCAGGGAGAGCGCCGCCGCCATCATCAGCGCGTATACCCCGAATTCCCGGAAGGGAGACGCGCGCATATTCCGGTCCGACGCCGCATAAAACAGGTATGTACAGAGAGGCGTCGTCAGGACGGAAAATACAGCACCGAACAGGTCCGCGTATTCGTACCCGCCCGCCACAACCGACCATGCTCCGGCGAACAGTGCTGCGCATGCGGATAAAGCCATCCGGATCCGGATATGCTCCCGGAGCACGGTCCCCGCGTTCACGCCGGAGCGTACCGCCGGGCCGGATCCTCCGGATGAAAGCCCGGTCCCTGACGTTCCGCTCCGGGAGGTTTTGACCGCGGACGATCCGTTGTGCCCGGATCCGAAATCCTCCTCCTCGATTTCAAGGATCCTGTTGAACAGATGCCGCAGACGGGAGCCTGCCTGTGTCAGAGTTGACCGGATCCGGATGCCGCTCTGCGCACCGCCGTTCTTTTTCGGGGAAATGCTCCCGCGGGACGGTTCCCCGCTGAGCCAGAGGGTGGTCAGCGCCCGTACGGCGAAGAGTCCGGCGATGACCAGCGCGTAAACGCCGCCCGCCGCGGGGATCCGGACGGTTCCGATGAGAGCCCCCACCGTCACGGCCGCCGCGGAGAGAAGTCCTCCCGCCGCCGAGGTCAGCGCGATCCCCAGGGGATAGGTGCCGGGAAAAAGGGCCGTCCCCGTGAAGAGGAGAGCCAGAAGGAGCCAGAAGCCCGCCGCCGCCAGCCGTTTCGCCCGGACCGTTCCCGCCGGGGAGACCTTTTCACGCAGGGAGAGCGGACGGTCTGCCCCTTTCGATCTCCGGATATGCTCGTCCTGCATATCGTCAGTACCTCCGTGTATGAATTGACGCGGATCGGAGGACGTCGGGGCCGCGCGCCAGCCTTCCGCCCTCTTCATCCCGCGGATCCGATTATACAGGAGGCCGCGTGAAAATCCCGTCGCCTGCCGCGCGCGAGGAAATGTCGGGCTATGCGCCGGGGAACCGGGATCCGGCGGGAAAGACCCCCGGGGGAGCCATTCCCCGCGGAATCCGGACGGTCTGTCAGGGAAAATGGAGGAGGAAATGAGAGGGCGGGACATGAAAAACGGGGGCTGTCGCATTAACTCCTGAAAATGGAGAAATGCGACAGCCTTTTTGTGATTCAGACGGTTTTGTCCTTCTTTTTCTCCTTTATCGAGGAGCCGCGCATGAATGCGCAAAAAGAAGCAAAAAGAGGAACTCTTTTGACGTCCTGGGTGTTCCGACCTCTGCGGAGGTCGGCTCAGGGCTCCGCCCTAAGAACCCGCGACCTTTTGT
>CACYWX010000021.1 GCA_902778205.1 uncultured Ruminococcus sp.
CTACATCACCAAGGAAGACGTCGTGAAGAAGCTCTTCGACGAGGTTGCGCCGAAATATGAGTCCCGCAACGGCGGTTACACCCAGATCTACAAGCTCGGTCCGCGCCGCGGCGACGCTGCGGAGATGGCCCTGATTCGTCTGATCGACGACGAGAAGAAGGCCGCGGAATAATCTTCCGACTTTCAGATCACAACAAAGAACGGAGAAGCCCAAACGGGTCCGCTCCGTTCTTTTTTCTGTTCCCGGATGAGAAACATGCCGCGGACCCGGAATCCGGATGCGCGGCATGAAGGGGAAGCGTTATACTCTTCTTATACTATTCTCAGTGTAAAAGGCTAACTTTATGGGTTTTGAACGCCTCATGTAGGGTGCGAATCGCCTTGCGATGAGCTCGCGTACAATAACTCTGATAAGGTTGGATAGCTATATTGGTGTGCCGAAGTTTCAGCTACACTCTACTGGTACAGCTTAACCTTTTTCCCCATATAAGTTCTTTGCCAGGCATTTATGCCTGTGGCTTTACTGCGAAAGAAAGCCGTGTCTCCCCTTGCAATGGTTTTGACTAAACGTAGTATTACAGCGCAACGGCCTTGCCTTCCCATTCGGGATCGGGCGAGACGCCGAGGACGCTGAGCACGGTGGGGGCGATGTCGAGGATGCTGGTTCCGGTGATCTCCCGGGAGGAGAAGGTCCGGTTCCAGAAGAGGATCGGGATCGTCATGTCCTCGTCCATGTCGCTGCCGTGGGACCGGCCGTGTCCGCCGTGGTCCGCCGTCAGCACCACCAGGGTGTCGTCGTCGGCAGCCTCACACACGGAGCGGATGCAGTCCAGGCTCCCGCGGATGGAGCGCAGGTATTCGTCGCTCATCCAGCCGTTGTTGTGGCCTGCCGCGTCGGTCCATCCCAGATACAGGAAGGAGAAGTCCGAGCCGCCCGCCGCCATATTGTCCAGGCACGCCTTCGTGACCCGGGGATTGGCCTCCTCGTAGCCGTAGACGTGGCCGGAGACATAGCACGCCGTGGCCAGGGAATCCGGACGGGACAGATCCTTCAGTTCCTCCCAGTTGTAGAAGAAGGAGCAGGACTTGCCCGCGGCCCGGAGGACCTCGCAGATCCCGCGCACCGGACGCACCTGGGGCACGTAGGTGTTGGTGAGGATCCCGTGGCGTTCGGGGGTCACGGAATGAAACAGGGACATATGGCAGGGAAGGGTGACGGAGGGCATGACGGTGCGGGCCGCCAGATCATGGACGCTGTGGGCCAGCATCTCGGCCGGGAAGCTGTGTCCGCACTGCAAAAAACCGTCCGGACGCATGCCGTCCACCAGAATCAGAATGACTTTCTTCATGGCGTTTCCTTATTTGTTGCCGTAGGTGCCTTCGGTATCGAACACGATGCCGGCGTCCTCCTTGTTGCGGGAGGTCTTGATCTTCTCCTGCAGCATGGCCCAGAATTCCTCGCCGTCGTTGGGCAGCTCCACCCACTTGCCGGTTTCGGAGGAGAGGACCATGGCGTTAGCCAGGGACAGGCCGTTGATGCCCTCGTAGCCGGGAGCCAGCAGCTCCTCGCCGAAGAGGATGTGGTTGGTGAAGTTCTTCAGAATGCCCACGTGCTGTTCGCCGTGACCCTCGGGGATCTCCAGCTCCACGGTCTCGCAGGGAATGGAGGCAAAGCCCTTGTCGGAGTTGAAAGTGAATTCGCGCTCGTCCACGCCCAGCTTGGTGTACATCAGGTGGCCGCGCTCGTAGACCAGCTTGCCCTTGGATCCGGTGATCTCCAGACGGTTGGTGCCGGGATACTCGCCGGTGGTGGTGATGAACACGCCGGTGGCTCCGTTCGGGTACTTGGCCATGGCGGTGACGTCGTCCTCCACCTCGATGTCGTGGTACTTGCCGTACTCGCAGTTGGCGTAGATGGCGCAGGGCATGCCGAAGATCCACTGCCACAGGTCCAGGTTGTGGGGGCACTGGTTCATCAGGACGCCGCCGCCCTCGCCAGACCAAGTGGCTCTCCATCCGCCGCTGTTGTAGTAGGCCTGAGTGCGGTACCAGTCGGTGATGATCCAGACGCAGCGCTTCAGGTCGCCCAGCTCGCCGTTTTTCACCATCTCGCGCATCTTCTGATAGAAGTGGTCGGTGCGCTGGTTGTACATGATCCCGAAGGTCTTGCCGCTCTTCTTCGCCACGTCCATGAACTCGCGGACCTTCTTGGTGTAGACGCCGATGGGCTTCTCGGACAGGACGTTCAGGCCGTTCTCAAAGGCGTCGATGCCGATGATGGGGTGGAAGTAGTGGGGTGTGGCGATGATGACGGCGTCCACCAGACCGCTGGTGATGAGGGCGTGGGAATCCTCAAAGTATGCGATCTTGTCGCCGCAGATGCCCCTGGCCCATTCAAGCCGCGCGGGCTTGATGTCGCAGACGGCGGCGAGCTCCGCTCCGGGAACCTTGCCGGCCGCCAGGTTCTGCACGTGGCCGGAACCCATGTTGCCGATTCCGATGACGCCAAATCTGACTTTTTCCATAGTGATTCTCCTTTTCATATGGGGACCGCGGCTTTCTTTGCTGAGAAAACCGGGAAAAGAAACGGAATTGCAGGGCGGGATCCGCGGGGATGCCGGGATCCCGCCGGACGCTTACAGGATGCGCTTATTCCACCGTGGGCTTGACCCATCCGTACTGATAGGGGGCCTCCGCTTTCGGGGTGTACACGTAGGCGGCGGCGTTCACCAGCACCTTCTGGACCTCGGGGTTGTGGTAGGTGGGTACGGACTCGTGGCCCGGACGGAAGTAGAAGATCTTGCCGCGGCCTCTCTTGTAGACGCAGCCGGAGCGGAAGACCTCGCCGCCGGTGAACCAGCTGATGAAGACCAGCTCGTCGGGCTGAGGAACCAGGAAGTGCTCGCCGTAGGTCTCCTCATGCTCGAGGATGATCTTCTCGCCGATGCCGCGGGTGATGGGATGGCCCTGCTCGATGACCCAGAGGATCTCACGGTCGCCGGATTCGCGCCATTTCAGCTCGCCGGAGGGCGTTCCCATGAGCTTCTGAAAGATCTTGGAGGCGTGGCCGGAGTGGAGCACCACCATGCCCATGCCGCCGATTACGTGCTTGTAGACGCGGTTCACCACGCTGTCCGGCACGTCGCCGTGGCGCATGTGGCCCCACCAGAAGAGCACGTCGGTGTCGTCCAGGACCTCGTCCGTCAGGCCGCACTCCGGATCGTCCAGGGTGGCCGTGCGGACCTCATAGCCCGCGTCCCGCAGGAAGGAGGCGATGACCGCGTGGATGCCGTCTGGGTAGATGGCCTTAACGGCAGGATCGGACTTTTCGTGGGCGAATTCGTTCCAGACTGTGATTTTCATGATAAATCTCCTTTTATGGGGATGATTTGACTTTGGATGGTTTGGCTTTATGGAAAGAGGGGATCCAGATAGGCGGTCAGGGCTTCGATCACGGGGCGCATGGCCTCGATCTCGCTTTCCTTCTTTGTGTCGATGTTGACCCGGTGGCCGCTTTCGTAGGTGAGATGGATGGACAGCTTCATGGAGTCGGAATCCGGCTCGTTGTCCGCGGTGGTCTTGTCCCCCCAGCCGAAATACCCGGCGTCGTGATTGCCGTAGTTGTTCTCCGCCCGGTCGTAGGTGCTGAAGACGTATTTCCGGTCCAGATCCGTGGACGCGATGAGCGCGGTGAGCTTCTCAAAGTAATCGTCGGGGAAGAGGATGTACTTGTCGGAATTCTCTCCGAAGAGGCCCGAAGTCTCCACGGATTTCGAGAGGAGGTAAGTCTCTCCGTCGATGGCCTGTTCCGCCGGCACATTGACGCCGCTGTAGCGCACCCGCCTGCCCTTTTCCGTGAAGTCCAGGGTGAAGCGGGTGAGGAGGGATTCCTCCGGATCGGGATACAGGTCGGTGATCCCGTGCGCGGCAAACCAGGAGGCGTACAGGTCGTAGACGGCCTCGCCCCATTCCGAGAAGGGCTTGTTGTTGACGGTGAAGGTGATCTCCTCGCCGGAGGCATAGGCGGCATGGAAGGGGTGAGCCCACGCTTCGGGAGGGAGTCCGGCGGTCACGTCGTACAGGCCGTTCTGCGCCGCCAGATCGTATTTCGCGACGATCTCTGCCAGGCCCGTCAGCAGCTCATCATCCGCGGGAAGGCTGACGCCGGAATTGGCTTCGGAGGCCGTGAGCGCGCCGTTTTGATCCGGCGAGATGAGAAAGTGAAATTCGTGCTGCTCGTCGCCGTACCAGCGGTTGGAGAGGAACAGCTCCGCGGAGAACGCCGTCAGCTCCTTCGATTCCACGGTCTTCGGGGCGTCGGAATCCACATGGGTGACCGTGCCGCCGTCGACGGGCTCGTCCGGGCTGTTTTTCCTGCACCCGAACAGGGAGAAGAGTCCCATGAGGGCGGACGCGGAGAGAATCAGGGCCATGGCGCGCAGTCCTTTCGTCGCACGCATCGGAGAAGCACCTCCTTTGCCGGTATGATCGGGGAAATTGCGGGTTCAGAGCGTCACCCAGCGCTTCTCCTCCGAGGCTTTCAGGATGCCGTCCAGCAGGATCTCGTTGACGACGCCGTCGTCGATGTCCGCGTTGAGACCGTCGTCCGTGCCGTTCAGGAGATCGGCGAAGGCCTGCATCTGGTCCACGCGGAACTCCTCCGGGATCTCGACGGACACGTACTTCTTGCCGGTGGAAGCGTCGCAGATCTCCAGCTCGTCCACCCCAGGGATCCGGTCCAGATGATAGACCAGGGCTCCGTGCTCGCCGTAGACCTCCATCCGCTGGTAGTTCCCGCGTCCGTAGGCGAACCGGGAGATCTGGAAGGAGGCGGAAATGCCGTCCGTCATCTCGCAGAGGATGTTGGAGAAGTCGTCCACGTCCACGGGCCCCCGTCCGCTTCCGTCGGGGAGACGCCGTTCGTGGATGATGGTGTCCAGATGGGCCGCTACCTTCGTATACCGCTGACCGGTGACGAAGGACACCAGATCCAGGCCGTGGCACCCCAGGTCCCCCAGGGCTCCCGACGCGGCTATGGATTTCACGTACCGCCACACCAGGGAGCAGTCCGCCTCCGCCAGTCCCCACGCCTGATAATACTGCATGTTGACGTGGTGAATGTGTCCGAAGCGGCCTCCCGCCACCAGGGACCGGAGATACCGGGCCGCGGCCTTGTAGCGGTAGGAGAAGTAGATCATGGACTTCACGCCCGCCGCCCTCGTGGCCTCCGCCAGGGTCCGCGCCTCCGCGGCGTCCATGGTGACGGGCTTTTCGCACCCGTAGGGCTTTCCGGCGCGGACCGCGGCCAGGGCGATTTCCTGATGGACGTTGTTGGGCGTGGAGATGTCCACCGCGTCCACGTCCGGGCAGGCCACAAGATCGTGATAGTCGGTGAAGCGGCGGTTCTCCGGGATGTGGTACTGTTCGCCGCGCTCCTGCAGTCTGGCGGGGTTGATGTCGCAGACGGCGGTGAGCGCAAGGTCGGGGGAGCGGCTGATCCCGGGCAGGTGAACGCCGGAGGAAATGCCGCCGAGGCCCACGGAGCCGACACGGATGACGGACATGAAGAGACCTCCTTCGGGGACGGATGCGTCCTCTTTTTCCTTTATTTTAGCATAGTCTTTGTGCAAAAGCAATAAGAAGCGGAAAGAAAAGGGAGTTAAAATATCCGGATGGGCACAACGAAAAATCCGCCTCCCTCCGGATCAGGAAGAAAGCGGAGGGGGCGGATGAGGATTCGCACGGAGAATGGAAAACGAAAATAGAGAAGGAGAAGGGGAAATGCACTGCTGTATGCGCCGGGTTGATCTCCGGGGTCTTCGCTCCCGCGGCGATGATCTTGCCGCTGTCCATCACGGAGCCGCCGCCCAGCGTGACGACGCAGTCGGCCGCGCACTCCGCCGCCGCCTTCATCCCGCCCGGATGATGTCCACGGTCGGTTCCGAATCGATCTCGCTGAAAACGGCACAGGGGATGCCGCGGGACGCGAGGGATGCCGTGACCTTTTCGGGAAATCCGAGTCCGCGGACGGTCCGGTCCGTGATCACAAGAACGGAAGAGACTCCCATCTCCGCGCAGATGTCTCCGACCTTTTCCCGCGCGCCGTATCCTTCCGTCACCTCCGGAACCGGGATCGGGATCTCGCGGATCACGATTCCGGGAAGTCTGCGGATCCGCTGTCTGAAATGCTAAAATGTCATGTCGCGCCTTTCTTCCATATATGTGCATATATACTCATAAGGGAAACGATATCCTGTGTTATGATAGCATAACGGACGGCCCCTTGTCAAGAGCAAAAGGGAGCCTGCCCGCCGCTTCTTCGGGCTCCCAGCGAAATGAGCCGGGAAGGCGGCGGAAACGGAAAAGCCCCCATCTCCGCCGCGCGAAGACACTCACACAAGCGGAAAAAGGGGGCGTTTCTCATTTATTTCCGTATTTCGGATCGGGGTCCGGCGGTCGGATCCGTCCCTGCCGGCACATGATTACGGCTTCTCCCGTCCCATCAGGATGGGATACAGTTCATCCTCCGTCAGGACAACGGAGGTCACGGGCCCGAGTCCCCGCTCCGAGGCCGCCGCGACATCCAGTCGGATCTTCCAGAAGGCCTGGCAGAAATAGCTCGCCTCGGTCCCGTCCGGATTCTCATACTCGATGAGAGTCCACCCTCGGTCGCTCGGGAACTGTGCGAAATACTTCACGATGTACTCGTCCGCTCCGGGGACGGCGTTCCAGACGGCCTTCAGACCGCCGGCAAAGGGCGCCATGGAGGCGTCGGGCTCAAAACGGATCCCGTCCGGGGCGGCAAGGGCTTCGTCGGCCGGGTAGGGCGTCAGATCGCAGAACTTCCCGAAGGAGGTGTAAGCTCCCAGCTCCTCAATGGTCCGGATGGAGACGCGCCCGTTCTTCAGGCTGAGGCACGGGTTGAAAATGACGCATCCCGCGCCCTCGGAAACCGGGTTCGTGACCGTGACGACCGTATCCGGCATGATATCCGAGACATTGCAGCAGAGGAGGACGGGCTGTCCACTGTCGTTCCTGCTGAGGATCTCTCCCGCCGCTCCCGTATAGCCGCTGCTCTCATCGACGATCCAGCGGTTCACCGTGACCGACGCGTCTGCGGACAGCGGAACGATGAGGAAGAGGTCCTGCCCGCCCGCCGTGAGCACGACATTGTCGTCGGGAATCTCCTCGAGGAACGGGAAGGCGTCCGTGACGCCGCGTTCCCGGAGCAGCTTCAGGATGCTCCCGCGGTCGCCCGCTCCGCCGGAGCCTCCCGCGTAATAAACACCGCACACCGCGCCCTCGTCGAGGACGATCTGCCGCTGGAGAACAACGGGATCCCAGCCCCGGTCGGCCCGGTACAGCCAGGTCACCGTCATGGCGCGGGAACAGGCGGCCTCGATGTCGAAGTTGTCCATATCCCGGAACATGTCGTTGTTCGCGGCCCAGATCCAGGGCTGCACATAGTAGGCCTCGGGGTCCTTCAGCGGAAGGGTGCCGTTCACGCCCGGCTCCGGTTTCCCGAGAGCGCGCCAGAGGAAGGTCAGGATATGCGCCGAGGTACAGAGTGCGTCCGGAGAGAATTCCGTCGCGGACGTCCCGTTCGTGATGCCCTGCTCCACGGCCCAGAGGACCGCCTTTTCATAATAGCTGCCCGGCGCCACATCCCGGAACGGGCATGCCGCCGCGGCGGGTTCCGGGCATCCGGACACCCGCCACAGGAAGGTCACGACCTGTCCCCGGGTGCAGGTATTCTCCGGCGAGAAGGTCGTATCGCTCGTTCCCGTAGTGACCCCGTTGTCCAGCGCCCATAGAACGGAGGGAGCGTAATAAGAATCCGCGGGGACGTCCGTGAATCCCGCCCCGGCAGCGGCCGTTGCCAGAAGGATTGACGCGAGCGCGGTCAGCAGCGCCATGGTCAGGATGCTTCTCCGTTTTCTTTTCATGATCGTTTCCTCCCAAATAATTGAATTTTGATATGGCTGCCGCCCCCCCCCCATGAGGCGGGAACGGCTGTACTGCTTTATCCGGCGGTCCTGACGGTTCTCTTTCCGCCTCCCCGCCCTCCGGTTCCCGGGAGCGTAATTCTGGCCGCGGCGGGAGTCAGGTCTCCCGGAAGCGCTTCATGACAGCCCCGTCGGGACTTCCGGCGGAGACGAAGAGCTCCGCCCCGTCCGTATAGACCGCCGCCAACAGCGCTCCGGCCTCCTCTGGCACATTGAACACCGTTTCCGCGGGAGAGAAGGAATCCAGCCGCAGATCCTTCGCTGGCTTTCCGTCGGAGAGCATGATCTTCATGACGGATGTCCGGTCCCCCTTCACCGCTTTGTCCTCGTCGGTCTGGAAGGAAACCGCCAGCCTGCCGTCCGGCAGCTCCGCGATCCACGGGGCGCCCGCCTTGGAGTTGTCCGTTCGGGGAATATAAATGTCCGCGGGCTCCGTCCATCCCCGCCCGTCTTCAGAATACAGTATCTGTATCACAAACGGATGCCTTCCCGCTTCGTTCCGCAGGTGCGTGGATTCTATGACCAGCGCGTATCCTCCGTTGGAAAGCGGGATCCACACCGGCATTCCGTCCCGGGAATTGTGCAGGATCTTTGAAGCGCGGTGATGAAGAGTAAAGCCGCACTTTTCTGTATCGCGTCCCGTGTCATGCGCGTTTCGATCGCTGTTTTCGAGGCCCCCGAGAAAACCGGAAAACTGCGTCACCGACGGAGTTTTCCGCATGTTTCGGCTGACTCAACCAGTTCGCGCGAGAACATGGGATGAACGTCATGACTGGATTCAGGGGGAAGCTGTCGGGTTATGCCATATGGCCAAGGAACCCCCGCACGGTGGGGAATAGGTTTGCTGGCAAACCCGTCGGCCATGAGATGGTGTCCACGATCGAAGATCGTAGCCCGTGCCTCCCGCCCTGAGCATGAGCATTGAATTTGAAACCCGTAGGGTTTCTTTCCGTGTACAAAGCACGTTCAGCGTCAGCTGACAAACTGCGCGTTGTGGAGGCCGCAGTAGAAGCCTCCCGCCGCCATGAGCTCATCGTGGGTCCCGTGCTCGATGACGCGGCCGTCCTTCAGCACGAAGATCACGTCGGCGGAGCGGACCGTGGACAGGCGGTGTGCGATGACGAAGGAGGTGCGGTGCGCCATCAGCTCGTTCATAGCGGCCTGGATGCGCATCTCCGTCATGCTGTCCACGTTGGAGGTGGCCTCGTCCAGAATCAGCACCGGCGCGTCGGAGATCATGGCCCGGGCGATGGTGAGAAGCTGCTTCTGCCCCTTGGAGATGTTGACGCCCTCGTCGGTGAGAACGGTGTCGTAGCCGTCGGGCAGGCCCCGGATGAAGGAGTCGATGCCCGCCGCCTTCGCCGCCCGCTCGATCTCGGCGCGGCTGACCTCCCGGGGGGATCCGTAGGCGATGTTGTCGGCGATGGTGCCGCTGAACAGCCAGGTGTCCTGCAGGACCATGGTGTAGGCGCGCCGGACGGAGGAGCGTTCCGCCCCGCGGATGTCCTCCCCGTCCAGCAGGACCGCGCCGGAATCCGGGTCGTAGAACCGCATGAGCAGGTTGATGATGGTGGTCTTTCCGGCTCCGGTGGGACCCACGATGGCGGCGGTCATGCCGGGCTTCACGTTCAGGCAGAGATCGTGGAGGATCTGCCTCTCCGGGGTATAGCCGAAGTTCACGTGATCGGTCACCACGCGGCCCTCAACCGGGGACTCCAGGCCGTACACGCGGGCTCCGGGCAGATCCGGGCTCTCCTCCTCCTCGTCCAGCAGGCGGAACACGCGCTCTGCGGCGGCCGCGGCGGACTGGAGCTCGTTGATGATGTTGGCGGACTCGTTGATGGGGCCGCTGAACTTCCGGGAATACAGGACGAAGGAGGACACGTCGCCGATGGAGATGCCCTTCGCCAGATACAACAGGGAGCCGAACACGGACACCAGCGCCAGGGAGATGTTGTTGATGAAGTTGACCGTGGGACCCACCATGGTGCCATAGTAATCCGCCTTGAAATAGGCGTCCGCGGCGGTTTTGTTCCGGCCGGCGAAGCGCTCCGTCATGGCGGGCTCGGCGGAATAGGCCCGGACGGTTTTCTGCCCGGAGAGGCACTCCTCCGCGTAGCCGTTCAGCTCGCCCAGCTTGCCCGAGCGGGCACGGAAGAGGGGACGGAACCGGTTGGCCATCATGGTGGTGGCCACGATGGAGAGAGGAACCGTGAAGGCGAAGACCAGGCACAGCTTCGGGGAGATGGTGAGCATCATCACGAGGGACCCGGCCACCGTCACCACGGAGGAGGCGATCTGCACCAGATCCGTGGACAGGGTGGCGTTGATGGTGTCGATGTCGTAGGAGATGCGTGAGATGATGTCGCCGGTCTGGTTCACGTCGAAGTAGCTGACCTTCAGCTTCATGAGCTTGGCGAAGATGTCCTGCCGCATGCGCATGACGATGCCCCGTGACAAGTTGATCATCACAAGCTGAAGAAGATAGGCCATGACGGAGGACGCCGCGTAGGCCGCCAGCATCAGGACGCAGAGGCGGATCACGGCGGGGAAGTTCACCTGCCCGGGCACCACGCCGATGGCGTCGATGGCCTGTCCGGACAGCTTCGGTCCCACCAGGGAGAGAAGGTTCGACAGGACGGAGAGGCAGAGGGCGGCGAGATAGCCCCAGCGGAACTGGAACATGTATTTGCCGAGCCGCAGCAGGACCCGGAGCTTCTTTTTCGATACGTTGGCCACGACGGTGTCTTCCGGCCGCGTGACGCGGGGACCGCCTCTATTCAAGGAGCGCACCTCCCATCTGCGATTCGCTGATTTCCCGGTACAGGGGACAGGTTCCGAGGAGCTCCTCATGGGTGCCCCGGCCCGTGACGCGCCCGTCCTCCAGCACCAGGATCAGGTCGCTGTGGAGGATGGAGGAGATCCGCTGGGCCACGATGACGGAGGTGGTCTCGCTCTTCTCGGTGAAGTTCTGCCGGATGGCCATGCGCAGGCGCGCGTCGGTGGCGTAGTCCAGGGCGGAGGAGCTGTCGTCCAGCACCAGGATCTCCGGATTCCCCGCCAGGGCCCGGGACAGGATCATGCGCTGCTTCTGGCCGCCGGAGAGGTTCGCCCCCTTGATGGCCAGCTCGAAATCCAGCCCGCCGGGCTTTTCCTCGAGCACCGGGGAAGCCTGGGCGAATTCCGCGGCCCGGAGCAGGTCCTCATCGGAGAGCCCGCGGCCGAAGTCCAGATTGGTACGGATGGTGTCGGCGAAGAGGAAGTCGTTCTGGAAGGCCGCGCCGAATTTCTTCGAGATCTCGTCCCGGCTCATGGAGCGCACGTCCACGCCGTCGATGCGGACGGATCCGGAATCGGCGTCATACTGGCGCATGAGCAGGGCGACGAGGGTGGTCTTGCCCGCGCCGGTGGGACCGATGATCCCCAGGGTCTGGCCGGGCATAAGGGTGAAGGAAACGTCCTCCACGTCGGGCTTGACGCCGTTGTAGGAGAAGGTCACGTGGTCGAACTCGATCTTCGGAGTACTGTTGTCCGGGGCGAAATCCGGAGAGGGAGCGTACGCGGAATCCGGGGTCATGTCCTCGGGGGCGTCCAGCACCTCCCCGATGCGGTTGGCGGAGGCGATGCCCCGTGAGGACATGATGAAGATCCGGGTGACGCTCATGAGGGCGTTCAGGATGATGGTGAAATAGGAGGTGAAGGCGATGATCTTGCCGGTTTCCGACAGGCCGCCGTTGACCCGGACCGCGCCCACCAGGATCACGGCCACCAGACCCGTATTGAGGAAGGCGTTCATGAGGGGGGAGGTCAGGGCCATGTTCAGCGCGGCGTGCTTTTCCGCCCGGTTCAGCGCTCCGTTGGCTGAGTCGAAGCGTTCCCGCTCAGCCCGCTCCTTGCCGAGGGCTTTTATAATCCGGATGCCCTGGGCGTTCTCCCGGACCACCCGGGTCATGTCGTCGGTGCGGAGCTGCTGATCGTTGTAGAGAGGGATGCCGCGGCGGGTGATGAGCCAGACGGAGACGGCGATGAAGGGCATGACGGCGATGAGGACAAGGGTCAGCACCGGCTCCATCATGAAGGTCATGACCACACCGCCGATCAGCAGGCAGGGAGCCCGGACGCCGAGACGCTGGAACATGCCCACCATCTGGTGGATGTTGTAGGTGTCCGAGGTCAGGCGGGACTCCAGGGACGGGACCGTGAAGGCGTCCAGCTGGCGGGCGGAGAGATAGGAGATCTTTTTAAAGAGGTCGTTGCGGATCTTCTCCGTGGTGTCCCGGGCGACCCGGGCGGCGATGCGGTTGGCGGTGATGTTGCCGAGGATGGCCAGCACGGAGCAGACCAGCATCAGAAGCCCCGCCAGAAGGATCATTTTCCGGCTTCCCGTGGGGACGATGTCGTCGATGATGGCGGACAGGAGCAGGGGGAGAAACAGGTCCATGACCGTTCCGCCGAATTTAACGACAAAGCCCAGGAGCATTTTCGGAAGGAACGGCCGGACATAGGATACGATGTGCTTCAAAACGGAAATCCTTTCCGGGACCGGACGAATCCGGACTGCGCATTTTCTTCATTATACCATGGAGATTTAGAAATCATTATACCATGGAGATTTAGAAATCGCAACCCAAACGGCGCAAAAGATCGAAAAAACCGCCCCGCGGTGAAACGGGACGGTTGTGGCAGGAGGATGCGGACGGTTTTACTTCACCCGGATCCAGGCGCAGACCTTGTGGTCCGGCTCCTGACCCGCGCTGGCGTAATCGATCAGGGTGACGGAGCCGTTCTTTGTCAGAGGCACGCGGACGGCCTGACGGCAGGGAACGGAGGCGGATTCCAGAAGCTCAACCTCGCCGAAGGACACCCGGGCGGCGTCGATGGGCAGGACGGGCTCCTCCTCCACGGTCTCGTCCAGAGCCAGCAGGACGGGACCGCGTCCGACGGCCAGGTAGAGATCGCTGTCTCCCAGGCCGTGGGAGGCTTCGGCGGGGGTGACGATGCGCACGGGCATGGGAAGATCCAGCTCGAACGACGCGCCGGGGGTCACGGAGAGGGTGAAGGACCGCTCTCCCTCCGCCGGGGTCACGGATACGCCGCCGACGGTGAGGTTCGCGCTTTCCGCCCAGCCGGGGATCCGGAGGACCACGGTGCGCGCGCCCTCAAATCCGTCTCCCGCCGTGAAGCGGATCAGGCCGGACTTCGGGTAATCGGTGTCCATGCGGAGGGTGAAGTCTCCGAGGGTGACCGTGCCGTTCCGGTAGAGGTTGACATACAGCGTACCACCCCGGTCGGTACCCGCGGCGGCCAGGGCGTCCAGGGCGAAGCCGGCGGAGGAGATGCAGACGCAGCAGCCGTAGACGCTCTCCGCGTTGATGTTCTTCCTCCCGCCGATCTGCTCCACCCGCACGTCGTGGCGCAGGGGATTGTAGGAGTGGACGGGCAGGCAGACGCCGCCGTTCTTTTGCGCGGTCTCGTCCATATACCGGCGGAGGGAGGCGGACATGGCGTTGTACGCGGAGCGCTCGATGGCGTCGATCCATTTGCCGTCGCCGGTCATGCGCCACAGCTGCCAGCAGAACTTCATCCAGGTGACGGTGACGCAGGTCTCCTGCATGATGCCGGTGCGGGCGGGGTCGAACTGCTCCACGGCGGACTTGTCGAAGGACTCGAAGAAGCATCCGAGACAGCCGATGACGGTCTCCTCCTCCTTCAGAACGCGCTCGGCGAAGCGTATCACGGTGTCGCGGCTCTTTTTGTCCCCGGTGACCTTGGCGTACTCCGCCAGGCCCTCGAAGCAGGAGATCATCTCGTAGGCCTTGGTGACGCTGTAGTCCACGATGGACACCTTGTCCTCATAGGCCAGCTCGAAGAGATCCTGGTGCAGGGTCCCGCCGAAGGAGATGATATACTCGGCGAAGTCGAAGTAGCGGGGCTCGTGGGTGATGTTGTAGAGCAGTATGAAGGGCTCAAGCACCGAGCAGCTGTTGAGGCCGTCCCAGTGGCTGGTGCAGGCCGCGATAAGGCGCTTGCCCTCCTCCGGTCTGCCGAGCTTTGAGATCATATAGTCCGCGTGCCGCTTCAGGGCCTCCACGATCTCGTCCGCCAGGCGGTCGTCCCGGCAGATGTCCAGGAAGTACAGCATGCCGAGGAGCACGTATTTGCGGCCCCAGATGTCCCATCCGGCGAACTCCGCGTCCACGGAATAGGTGGAGAAGCGTCCGAGGGGATCCTGCGCGGTGAGAAGGTCCCGGACGGCGGCCTCCAGAACGGCGTAAAGCCCGTCACGGGCGTCTGCGGCGGAGGCGGGAAGAGCGGCGTAGGTGAAGCAGGCGCCCCGCATCATCTTGCCCCAGTATTCGCACCGCCAGCCGGAATCCGCGTCGTCCACGCCGGGGTGACGGAACAGATCCGCGAATTTCGTCCAGAGGGAGGCGTCGGTCAGCTGGACCTCCAGCATGGTGTCCAGCTCGGCGGAGAGGTCGTCGCGGAAATCGAAGGAGCCTGCGGGAAGGGCGAAGCGGGCGTCGGCGTAGTAGAAATGGTCCCGCGCCCGGCGGATGGCTTCCTTATACCGGGGGATATAGACGGAGGGCGTTTCGGGCACGGTCTCCTCCGAAGCGGGAGCTTCCGTCGGTTCCTCCGGCTCTTCCTGTGCGGGCGCCTCCGCGGAGATCTCCTCATCCGGCGCGTCGGCTGGCTCTTCACAGGCGGGCGTCTCCGGAGTTTCATCCGGTACCCTATCGAATTCGTCGGAAGGATCGGACGCGGTCTCCTCCGGCTCTTCTTCGGCGGGGACGGTCAGCTCAACCGGCTCCGGGATCGTGACGGGCTCCTCTTCTCCAGGATTCTCCGGGAAGGAGGGAAAGGCGGGAGCGTCCGGGAAGAGAGGTCCGGGCTTGTCGGGAGCGGGCTCGGGGGCGATAAAGGCGGCAAAGGGGGAGACCTCGGGCTGTGCGGGTTCGGCGGCGGGCTCCTCCGGTTCGGCGGATTGGGCGGCCGCCTTCCGACGGGCCTCGACTTCCCGGTGCTTGTTCAGGTCCGCGCCGCAGTTGATGCAGAACCGCATGGTGTCTTTGATTTCTTTTCCGCATTCAGGACAGAATTTCATGGGGACCTCCTTTATATATATGGCAGATCGGCTTCGGCCGGACTTACCGGTGGAAGAGCCGCTTGGACTCGTAGACCGGCTCGCAGGTCAGGTTCAGGCCCAGCTTCCGCATGGTGTCCGCGTCCACTGAGGAGACGATCACGGTGCTGTGGGTCTCGCATCCGCGCAGCTCCGGGAGCTTCGCGTAGGCCGCGGCGGCGTTGGGATCGGTGGCGGCGGAGATGGACAGGGCGATCAGGATCTCGTTCACATGGAGCCGGGGATTGTGGGAGCCGAGGGTCCCGGTTTTCAGCCGGCAGATGGGCTCAATGACCGAGGGAGAGATCAGGTGGATGCCGTCCTCGATTCCGGCCAGGGACTTCAGGGCGTTGAGGATGGCGGCGGAGCAGGACCCCAGCAGCTCGCTTGTGCGTCCGGTGACCAGGGCGCCGTCCGGAAGCTCGATGGCGGCGGAGGGTCCGTCGGTGTCGGCCGCCTTGGCCAGAGCCGCGCCTACCACGGGGCGGTCATCCACGGAGATCTTCGCCCGGTTCATGATGAGCTCCGCCTTGTAGACCTCGTCGCTGTCGCACAGTCCCTTGCGGCGCTTCACCAGAGAGCCGTAATACCGCCGGATGATCTCCGCCCGGGAGGCGTCGGATACGGCCTCGTCATCGTAGATGCAGTATCCCACCATATTGACGCCCATATCCGTGGGGCTCTTGTAGGGGCACTCGCCGTAGATCCCCTCGAACAGGCGGCGCAGAACGGGGAAAACCTCCACGTCCCGGTTGTAGTTGACCGTGGTTTTGCCGTAGGCGTCCAGGTGGAAGGGGTCGATCATGTTGACGTCGGACAGGTCCACCGTGGCGGCCTCGTAGGCCAGGTTCACGGGATGGGTCAGGGGCAGGTTCCACACGGGGAAGGTTTCGAATTTCGCGTATCCGGATTTGATGCCGCGCTTGTTGTCGTGGTAGAGCTGGGACAGGCAGGTGGCCATTTTTCCACTGCCGGGGCCCGGGGCGGTCACCACCACGATCTGGCGGGTGGTCTCGATGTACTCGTTGCGGCCGTAGCCCTCGTCGCTGACGATCAGCTTTACGTTGGTGGGGTAGCCTTCAATGGGGTAGTGCCTGAATACGCGCACGCCCAGGTTGGACAGACGCTTGATGAAGGCGTCTGCGGCGGGCTGTCCGGCGTAATGGGTGATGACGACGCTTCCCACATAGAGGCCGCGGTCCCGGAAGGCGTCGATGAGCCGCAGGGCGTCCATGTCGTAGGTGATGCCCAGGTCGGCGCGCATCTTGTTCTGCTCGATGGCGACGGCGGAGACCACCACCACGATCTCGGACTTGTCGGCCAACTGGAGCAGCATGTTGATCTTGCTGTCGGGCTTGAAACCGGGCAGGACGCGGGAGGCGTGGTAATCGTCGAACAGCTTTCCGCCGAATTCCAGATAGAGCTTTCCGCCGAACTGAGCCATGCGCTCCCGGATGCGTTCGGTCTGCAGCGTCAGGTACTTCTGATTGTCGAACCCTTCTTTGAACATGGTGAAACTCCCGTATTGAAAAAATCACTCTTATTATAATATAAATGGACGAAAAACGCAAGGCGGTTTGAAAAAAAGCGGAAGCCGGATTCGGGAGAGCGAGTGTTTGTGAAAAATCGACAGAGGAGGATGGAAAAGAAAAGAGGGTTTTAAAACACAACGTCGAAACTCAGGAAAAAGGGGAAAAAAGGGTTGACAAGGGGAAGAAGATGTGATAGAATACGGGAGCTGTCGCGGGGAGGGATCCTCCGGGGGCATACCGCAGAAAAAACTTTGAAAAAAGTTTTGAAAAGGGGTTGACAAAAAC
>CACYWX010000022.1 GCA_902778205.1 uncultured Ruminococcus sp.
GGCCTGCTGGCGGACCCACACGATCTGCTTGTCGTTGTACTGCGGTTCCATGCTGTCGCCGGAGATCTGGACGCCGAAATCGGCGTTTTTGGGGACCTCTTCGCCGACCTCTTTCCAGGTGAAGGAATCGCTGTCGAGGAAGTTGCCGGTGCCGGCGGACACCAGTGCGTCGAACACCTTCAGTCGGCGTGCGACGGTTGTATGTTTTTCTTCTGCAGTCTTTTCATATTTCCCAGAGTCGATGAGCAGTTCCATATAGTCCGCGAGATGGTCCCTGCCCTCGTCATTGAGTTTGGAGGCCCGGTTAAAGGGGTTGTCTCCGTATAGTGCTTCGTATATATCCGGGACCTCAAGGATCCTGCAGATTTCAATAAAGGTTCCGACACTGGGTTCGGCAAGTCCCTGTTCCCATCCGGAAATGGTTTTGTAGCTGATCTCGATCCCGCGCTTGGCCAGGATCTCGATCTTCGGATACATCGCCGCCGTGCAGAGCAGCTTGCACCACGGCACCCGCACCGTCTGGCGCGCGTATCCCGCGGAGGTCGAATAAAAATTCCATCCCGCAATGTCGTCGATCGGCATGTGCCCGAGGAAGGTCCCTTCGAGGCCGTCCATGATGATATAGTAGCCCTTGGCCTCCCAGTACATCCCCGGCTCGATGGGCCGCTTGTGCTCGTGCCAGCCGTAGCCTCCGGCGCCTCCGGTCTCTCTTCCGATGTATTCGTACTTCCAGATCCGGAAGGCTCCCGGCTCCAGCTCGTACCGCGCGTCCTCGAACCACTCCAGCGTCGGCTCGTTCTCTCCGCGCCCGAAGTGCCACCAGATATAGTAGCAGTACAGCCGGACGGTCTTCTCATCTCCCCGGCAGAATACGATCCGGAAATCCCCGCGGAGCCGCTTCCGCTCCGGCATCTTCCCGGACGCCACGGCCTCGCATTTCGCCCCGCAGGTCGGGCAGGTAAAGGAATCCCCGTGCCGGAGCTTCATGGCTTTGTCCTTCCGGTCCCAGAGGAAGACGGAGCCGCAGGAGGAGCAGGTCCCGCGCCTCCCCAGCAGCTCGTCATGGGGCTCTATCGGCAGGTCCAGCCCGTCCCACGAACGCCACGGCTCGTAGAACAGATACGCCGGAACCAGCTTCCGCGCCGTCTCCTGCCATTCCGATATGATCGGATAATCCACCCGTGCCATGGCGTCACCCCATCAGATCGAACAGATCCAGCGAGAGCACGTCCTTTTCCCCGGACGTCCGGGAATTTGCCCTCTCCGGATCCCCCGAAGGCTCCTCATGCTCGCTCATCCGCACCGTCATGACGCAGTCCACCACAGCACCCGGGAAGTACGCCGCCACCGCCGACCGGTAGACCTCGAGATCCGACACCGACTGTCCGACGTTCTTCACGCACTCCTCGCAGACCGCGGAGAGCGTCTTGTCCGACTGCGCCACCGCCTGGGCGAACTCCTCGTTCTGGACGCAGAAGCCCGCGAGCGCGTCGTACACCGCCGTTTTGATTGCCCCGGCCTTCTGGCTCCATTTGACCGCCTTGTCGTTCAGCTCTTCGCCGAGCTTCTTCACAGCTTCGTCTTTCATTATGATTCTCCTGTATAATATAGATTTCAGTTTATTAACGCTTCCCCGTAAATATCCCCACGCCCCGTCCGTTCCGCACGTCGTCAAGGATCCGCCGGAACGCCTCCGGAGCCTCCCGGATCGACGTCGGAGGATCAGCCCGGAACGGCTTCGCCACCGTCTCGATCTGCCCGGCCTCGAGTTCTTCCCGCTCCTGTTCCGACACCGGCGTGAGATCCACATCATACTCCTCTCTGAGCCTCCGGAGCCTTCCGTGCTGCTCCGCCGTCCGGCCTCTGTCCTGCCCGCCGATGAACCGCTCAATCCACCCAGACATGAAATCCGCCAGCGGGAGCGTGAAGTCCCGCTCGATCTTCGAGATCGGGAACCGCCGCCGCCCCGACGGGTATTTCATGTCCAGCAGAGCCAGCGTGCCGGACGCGATCCACACCCGGACGGCCCTCCGCCCGAGGTACGCATACCACGCCATCCGGGCCTCCGCGTGAACCCGGTCCGTCCCGAGGAAGAGCTTGTCCGGGATCCTGGCCTCGGCGCGCTCCCACACCGGCTCCGGCTCGATCCCGCCGAAGTTCATTTTCCGCGACAGCATGAACTCGGCGTCGTCCACGATCTCTTCAAAGCGCATGATCTCGTCCGCCTCGTGCCGCCCTCTCCGGTCCTTGACTAAGATGCGGTCCGCCGCGTTGTCGTTCAGCTCCCGGGAGCAGTTTCCGGCCTGCCCGTCAAAGAAGCTCTTCAGCCCGGCCCGCCGGAACCACGGGAAGTGGTCGAGCAGGAGAAGCGCGGCCTCGGACTGCATGGCCTCCAGCGCCTTGCATCCGTACAGCTTCGTCATCCGCTCGGTCTTTTCCTCCCGGAGCAGCTCACCCGCTCTGCACTTCATCTCCGCCCTCCTTCTGCATCTTGTCCGCCAGCGCCAGCAGGTTGTAAACCGTCTGCATGTGGATTCCGGTCCGCCGGGAGATCTCCGGAGCGCGAAGCCCCTCCTCGTCCCGCATCCGCCGGAACCGCTCGGCCCGCTCAAGCCGGACGGCGCGCTCCCGGTCCCGCTGAGCCGACGGCACGTCGATCCCGGCCTTCCGCATGGCCCGGACCCGGTTGTTGACCGTCGTCGGCGTCACGCCCAGGCGCACGGCGATGTCCTTCTGCAATAATCCCTCCCGGCACAGGGCGAGGATCATCTCGTCCCGCTCCCGGATCTCGTTCCGGCGCGGATCCTGTGGCCGCGCAGTGTTCCCGTGCCGGATCCCGCCCGCCGCCGCGCTGGTTTTCATATGCGACGACCGCGCCGGTCCCCGGACGGACGAGCAGGAGAACCCCGAGTAGACCTTCGCCCGCTCCATCTCCCCCTCCGGGATCCGCTCCGCCGCCTCCGACGTGACGCGGATGCCCCGGAAGAGATCGGAGCAGTCCCGGATCAGCCGGTCGGCCTTCGCGTTCCGTAATATCCCGGCCTTCCGCTGGAGCCATTCCAGCACCTCGCCGAAGGTGCCGTGCTTCCGGGCCGCTGTGTGCCCGTCCGACACGACGCCGGTCCAGAGCCGCGGGAAGGGCTCGCTCTGCGCCATCCAGTATCCCCGGGGCCGTCCCGTCAAAATGATCCCGTCAATCCCCTGCTTGTCCGTCGTCCGGATCGGATTCACAGTCCGATTCATCGCTCACGGCCTCCTCTCCGTCCGGTTTTTGATCGATCTCCGGCCACTCCCACAGCGTCCAGGCAACGACGAACTCCCGGTCAAACTCCATCTTGTCGCCGTCGTACTCCATGATCCAACGCTCCCCGTCCCAGCGGAGCACATGCTCGCGAAGGGCGCCGTCCATTCTCCGCCACGCCGCCAGGCACTCCGCGTCCTTCGGCGGATCCACACTCATGGGCCGCCAGATCAGGAGGAACCGCTCCAGCTCGTTCTCGTCGATGGGCGGAAAGTCCCTTCCGGCAGGCCCGCGCCGCACCAGCTCCAGCTCGTCGTCCCTGCAGTTGTAGACGTCGCCGCCGGACGCCACCTTGTACCAGTCGTGGCCCGCCGAGGAGCCGAACCCGATCACGCGCCCCACCACGGGGTTCTGAGCCGCCGTCCGCTCCCGGACCACGTCGTATTTCCGGAATGTGTATTTCCTCATGACACCCGCTCCCTTCTCAGCTCCTCCCGGATCGGCTCCGGGATCTTTTTGTCCTCCGGCCCCATCCAGACGCAGACGGCCTCGGACCAGCCCTCCCGCTTCGCCACGAGCTTCGCCATCTTCCGCGCGCAGGCCTCGGCGTCCCCGGGTTTCGTCTCGTGGATCACCATCACCGGCTCCTCCCCCGGGCAGCGGAAGAGGAATTTGTATTTCTGCTTCTGCATCTCGATCTCCTCACCTTTTCTTCCCGACCTCGGATTCCCGCCGGACCGTCATGACGGCCCGGACGAGCTTCACGAACTCCCGCGGAACGTCGTCGAATTCCTCGCCGGAGACTCCGCAGATGAACCACGGGCCCACCAGATCCGGGATCCCCGGATACGGATTCGGCTTCATGCCCCGGAGCTTCCCTTCGTCATTGCACACCAGAATCACGCCCGGCATGTTCAGCGGGACGGTCTCGATGTGTCCGCCCACCAGCTCCTGCACGGCCTCCAGCGTGTTGTCCACCGTCATTTCCCGCGCGGTGTGGAGCGGCTGCCTGTAGATGATCCGGATTTTGTCCTTCATCACTGCCACCCCTTCCCGGTCGAAAAATACACATTGTCGATCTGATACATGGGCTCGGCCCACGGATGATAATAATCCGTCCGGAAGAACTCCGCCTCGTACTCGGGGCCGTTATAAAACCGCTCCTCGCAGATCCGGCGCATGTCGGCCAGCCCGTCCGGATCGTAGTCCGTCGCCCACACGGCCTCCCAGGTGGAGAACACCGGCGCGCCGTTCTCGGCCTCGGCGGACAAGGTGCCGTACATGGTCGGGGCGAAATACTCCGAGTCCCACAGCTGCAGGATCGCGTCCACCCCGGCCTCGCAGCACGCCCGGGAGGTGCCCCAGAACTCCAGATACGCGATCCGGGAGAAGGCGTCCATTTCCCAGACCTCCATAGAGTGTCCGTCCCAGCCCCGGAGCGTGGTGCAGAGGTTCCAGTCGATCCCGCCGGCGTCGATCCCGACGGGAGGGTGAGGCTCGGCATTGCAAGAGACATCAATGTCCCCGACAAAAATGTCGGTCACATCCGCGTACCACACCGCGTTCATGGGCTCGTCCGGACGATACCACTCCGGCGCGGGGCCCTCTCCCTCGGTGTATGTGACGATCCGATCCGCGGTCCCGATTTCCTCCGCTTCCCGTGCGCCGAGATACCGGACCACTGCCGGATTTCTGCCGACGCCCTCTCCGGGAGCTTCGGCGGAGAGCGTATCACTCCCCGCCGGTCTGAGCTTCACGATCCGGGACACGCCGTACGCGCCCGAGGCGATCAGGGCGGCGATCAGCAGTCCGAGGACGATCCTTCTCTCACGCTTCCTCATGGCCGTCCTCCTTCTCCGCGCCCCGGCACATGTCCGCCGTTCGGAGCAGCGCCGCGATGACCGCGCCGTAATACAGCTTCACCGCCTGCTGGCATCCCAGCGCCCGCCAGTCCTTGTCCTTCCGGATCAGCGTCCGCCAGGACCCGCAGAGCAGAGCCGCCGTCTTCTCAAGCTCAACCCTGTACCGGCCCGCCGCGGCCTGATCCACGTCCGCGAGGGTGGAGACCACCAGCTTGTCCATGTAACCAGCGAACCACTCCCGGTCCATGTTCTCAACCTTCACGGCGTCGAGGTCTCCGGCCTTCATGCGCTTTTGCATGTCTTCGATCTTCGCCCGGACCCACTCGGTCACCGCCGGAGGCATGACGTCCTCCGGGACTTTAAAAATGCCCTCTCCGCGGTCCTCCTCCATCTGCCCGGCCGTCTCGTCGAGATACTGCCGGACCTCCTCGGGCATGTCCGGGAAGGACGCGAGATCGAACTCCAGCCCTCCCACCTGCACGCCGAAGCGTCTCTCCATTGCCATTGCCATTGTTGTGTCTCCTTTGAATTTTGAATTTCCTGTGCACAGACGCACAAGGACGGCCATCCATCCCCATGCGTCCGGGCACAGACGGGTTTCCCCGCGTCCCGGATGTTGTCAGTCCTTGATCCCCAGCCGCTCCTTCGCCGTCTCGAGCCCCACCGTGTCCACGTAGCTCCGGAGCAGATCCCCGAAGGCGTCGGCGACGGTCTTCTCCCAGGCCTTCTGCTGCTCCGGCGTCCGGTCGGGCATAAAGGCCGAGGCCTCCCAGGGCGTGCCGTTCTCGGTGACCCCCGCCGTGACGGTGACGGTGCCGGGGACGTCCGGGGTGCCGGGCCTGCATTTGCGGCCGTAGTATTTCTCGGCGGTCCAGACGGTGTGATACCGGTCGATCACGTGGGCCTCCTGGGGTTCCAGCTTCTTCCGCGGTTCGGATTTCTTCGCCATGTCGGGCCTCCTGTTCGGTGGTTTCGGGGGAGTTTATGCGGGTGTGGGTTGTCCGGTTGACGGTTCAGACAACTTGAACTTTCTTTGTAAAAAAATAGTCTGACACCTGTTCCCGCGAAATCCCGAGCACACACAGGGCGGTCTCAATTTCTTCCTGGCGGAATCCGACCTTGTTGTTCAGCTTGTGAGATACGGAATGCTGGGACATCTCCATGCGTCTTGCAAATTCAGCCTGAGAACCACAGACTTCCGCGATCCTGCCGTTCAGCTTCGAATAATCATACACCATTTTGCCTCTCCTTTCGGTTCAAGTTTCTTGAACATCCATATCATACCACGGCGCCGACTGCTTGTCAAGAGGTTTTGTACAAATTTTTTGAACTTATTTTTCACAGCCCTCTTGAACTTTTCTTTCATATATGATATAATTCTGTCACAACGAAAAAACAGAGGATCACGACATGGACAGAATCCCTACCAGCATACGACTCCGCCAGATCATGCAGGAGCGCGGCATCAAGCAGGTCGACCTCGTGAGGATGTGCGCACCCTTCGCGCGGGAGGCCGGGATCTCGATGGGGAAAAGCGCGATCAGCCAGTACGTCACGGGAAAGTCCCTCCCGGCGCAGAGACAGCTTACCATTCTCGGCCAGGCCTTGAACGTCTCCGAGGCGTGGCTCATGGGCTTTGACGTCCCCCGGGACCGCGCACCGGCGAAAACGGAGGCTCCCCTCTCCGTCCCCGGCCTGTATCCCGTCCACAAGCGGCGCTTCCCCGTCCTCGGAAAAATCGCCTGCGGAGAGCCGATCTTCGCGGAAGAAGATCACGAGACCTCGATCATGGCCTCCTCCGACATCGACGCCGACTTCTGCCTCATCGCCCAGGGCGACAGCATGTCCGGCGCGCACATCGAGGACGGCGACATCGTGTTCATTCGGCAGACGGACGTCGTGCCGAACGGCGAGATCGCCGTGGTGCTGATCGGCGACGAAGCGACGCTGAAGTACATCGACTGGCGGCCGGAGCAGTCCACGCTGATCCTGACGCCCGCGAATCCCGACTACCGCACCCAGGTCTACACCGGCGACGAGCTGAACCGGATCCGGATCCTCGGCCGGGCCGTGGTCCTGCAGAAAAATCTGACGAGGAGAAAGTGACATGAACGAACCCCAGAACCCTCGGACGGAAAAAGCCCCGGTGAAGCTCCACTGGGGCCGTCTGATTCTCGCGGTGCTGATCGTGATCGCGATTATCCAGACCGTCCGTATCATGAACAGCAGACCCGCCGAATACAAAACACTGGACTATGCATCCGTGCTGACAAATCCGGAGCTGTACGACGGGGAGCTCGCCTGTCTGGAGGCCGTGATGATCGACCGGATCAAGAGCTCCGATCAGGAAAACACCTGGTTTGTGGTGTCCGAACCGGATCATGACGATCACATCTGGATCGTCTATGGACCTCTGCCCGCTTCTGAGGCGTCCCGGCTGGAGGCTGGCGTCGGCGTCATACTGCGCGGCGTCTGTGCCGGTATGGAAGGGGTGGTCATGGGCGGCTACGAGGATTATTATCCCGCGGTCCGCTTCAGCGAGTGCACGGTGGGCGTCCAGACCGGACACAGCTCCGATTATCTCTTCGAGAGGAAGCTGGCCCGGGTGTCGGAAGAGGTGCGGACCCGCGATCTCCCCGACGAGACGCATCAGTTCACCCTCTCCGCCGGGAACTATGATCTTCGTCACGACATCCCCGCGGGAAACTGCGTAATCCGGTGGGTGTCCGGTTATGGCAATGTCTCCGGAGACGTTTACGATGGTACGATCTTCGCGCTCATGGGCGACCCGGCCGAACACTCCGGAGCAGAGACGGAGATTGACGATGTCAGACTCTCCATGGGAATTCTCTCCGTCTGCGGTGATCTGGTTGTGTCCGTCGAATATCAGAACGTAAATTTCAAGGCCGAACCAGAATATATACGCACCGACAATTATACGGAGCTCACCGCCGGCACTTATACCGCAGACGATATTTCCGGCCTTACGAAATATGACATTGTGGCGGTATCCGGCTCCGGCACCGTATCCGGCGGAGAGCTTGACTTCTACGGCGTGAACGAAAAGATGAGCGCAGATCCCGGCCCCGGTGAAATTTCAGTATTTCAGGGCTATGTACCCATGCCAAACCGAAAACTTACGATCACCGGCGACCTCACGGTACGGCTTTACTCGTATTTATCGGTTAACAGAGGCAATCTTTCCTCCGATCCGGAAACGACACTCACCCTCTCCGCGCCGGAGACGGAAAAGATTCCGGAGACCACCCCTCCCGAGGATCCCGCGCCGACGGAGATCCCCGCCGGTGTCGTCACCGTCGAAAAGGGAGAGCCCGCCGAGACCACCCTCGACGAGTGGTTCGCGCTGATGGAAGAGCGGACGCGGCACACCCCCGCTTATCCCGAGGAGGACGAGACCACCCTCGACGAATGGTTTGCCAAAGTCGAGGCCGAGGCCGCCGGGACCGCGCGCTGGTACACCGTCAACACCTCGACGAAAAAGATCCACAATGACTGGTGCAAGGAAATCCAGAAGATCAAGCCCGAAAACATTGATTATACCGATACCCCCGGCGAACTTCTCGCCGACGGGTACACATGGTGCGAAAAATGTCACAAACAATAACCCCTCCCGCCCCCTTCGCCCGGACCGTGGCGTATCTCCGAAAATCCCGCGCCGACGGGGAGGAATCCGTGGAGGAAGTCCTCTCCCGCCACGAGCGGATCCTGCAGGACTACGCCGTGAGCACCTGGGGCGTCCCTCTCCCGGAATCGCGGATTTTCAGAGAGGTCCAGTCCGGTGAGACCATCGCCGCCCGGCCCGTGATGCAGGAGCTGATCGGCATGATCCAGCGGAAAGAGGCGGACGCGGTCCTCGTGGTGGAGCTGCAGCGCCTCTCCCGCGGAGACCTGCTGGACGTGGGCACCCTCTCCCGGCTCTTTCTATACACCGGCTGCGTGATCCTGACGCCGACGAAGCTCTGGAACCTCTCGGACGAGTACGACCGGAAATTCTTCGAGATGGAGCTGATGCACGGGAACGACTACCTCGAGTACACCAAGCGCATCATGGGCCGTGGCCGGGAGCGGTCCGTCCGGGACGGGAACTATATCGGATCCCGACCGCCCTTCGGGTACGAGCGGGTCTTCGTGGATAAGCGCCCCACGCTGGCCGTGATCCCGAAGGAGGCCGAGATCGTCCGGCTGATCTTCGAGTTCTACGCCGGATCGGAGCACCTGGGTCCGACGCGGATCTCAGCCCGGCTGAACGACATGGGCCTCTCCTCACAGCGGATGGACCACTGGACCCCGCAGGCCGTGCGGAATATCATCGGGAATCCCGTCTACATCGGCCTGGTCCGCTGGAACCGCCGGAAAGAGGTCAAGGAATTCCGCGCCGGCGAGATCGTCACCACGAAGCCCGTGGCCGAGGACTATATCCTGGCTGAGGGACGCCACGAGCCGATCATCACCCGGGAGCTCTGGGACCGCGCGCAGGACGCCGCCCGCACGAGATCCCATCCCTCCGCCCGTCATGACCGCGCCGCCATTGTCAGCCCTCTAGCGGGTCTTCTGACCTGCTCCGTCTGCGGGAAGGCCATGGTTTATAAGCTGTGCTACGACCACAAGACGAAGAAACCGCTCCCGCCGATTTTCCATTGCGCCACGTCCGGATGCCGGACGAGAGGCGCCACCGTGACGGAGACCCTGCGGATCCTCTCCGGCGCGCTGCGGGAGTCCCTCGGGAAGCTCAGCGTCAGCGCGGACCGGGATGTCCCGGATCCGAACGACGCGGTCCGCACCGTGGCCGCCGGAGAGCTGGAGGAGCTGGAGCGTCAGCGGGACCGGCTGTATGATTTTCTCGAGCGCGGCATCTACGAGGAGGACGTGTTCCTCGCCCGGATGTCGGCCCTCCGGGAGCGCATCGAAAAAGCCCGGCGGACGCTGGCCGAGCTGGATCGGACGAAGAAAAAGGCGGAGGACTTGGAGCAGCTGCGCGCCGGGCTCGAGGAGTGCATCCGAATCCTGGATGATCCCACCGCCGCCCCCGCCGCCGTCAACACGACGCTGAAGCGCATCCTCGCCCGGATCCTCTACTCCCGCGACAAATCCCCCCGCCGCAAGTGGGACGATACCCCCATCCGGTTCGATTTTGTTTTTAAGTGATTCATTTCCAACGTGGTGGGGTGTATTCCTCCGTCCCGATGTCAGTCAGCATGCCCGTCACCTCCCGGTAGGGCATGGAGAACCGCTGGTTCAGGTACCGCATGGACGCGCCCAGCTCCCCGTCCGGACCGCCCAGCTGGGAGACGATGAGCTTCGCCAGTCCCGGATCCGGCTTTTTGATTCTCACGGGATACTGCAGGGTTTTCTCATAG
Organism: uncultured Ruminococcus sp.; assembly: GCA_902778205.1. Classification (GTDB taxonomy): domain Bacteria; phylum Bacillota; class Clostridia; order Oscillospirales; family CAG-272; genus UMGS1696. Next base: position 10,482 of record CACYWX010000022.1, read on the forward strand.
ATCCACATAGCCGCGCCTCACACTTCCCACGGAAACGGTTCCGTGACCCAATGCCAGCTCCCGGACGCCGATCCGCCGTAGATCGTGAGCTGGCCGTATCTGGCTTCGTACTGCTCCGTCAGTTCCTCCCTCAGCCGCCGGTGCCTCTGGTAGTACCGGAGCGCCTGGCGGCAGTACGGATGGCTGTCGAGGTACAGGGCGGTCTCCTGCAGAACGAAGTTTGTGACCTGAATCTGTCTCAAAAGCTTCTGCTGTTCGTTCATCCCTTACCTCCCGCTCTTTCTGCATCCCGGGCAGAAGGGGAAGTTCAGCTCCCGGAACAGCGTACCCGCCTCCAGCGCTTCCTCTCCCTCGTAAAGCTCCTGCCAGGCCTGATCCGGCGCGTATACCATAGCCAGAGGGGATCCCGCGAGCATCCCGACCCCGCCGCAGGTTCCGGAACCCCCGCCGTTCTCCTCCGTCCCTCTCTCCGGAACGGGCGGATCGGCGATTGGGACCACCCGGCCGTCCTCGGGCTCGTACTGAAGCGGCTCCTGACCGTCCGCGTACTGCCCGAACCGGCCTGCGGGAACGGATCCGGGGTATTCGCGGGGACCGCGGCGGCGCGCCATGCTCCCGAAGGGCTGCGGACCGTAATTGTTTCTCATATCCATATCCTGCTTTGTCCTCCGTATCTGAATGAAGGGCGGACCCTTCACGGACAGGATATGCGCCGCCCTCCGATCCCGTGACCGCTTCCGGCCCTTGCATTCCGCCGCCGTTTGTGGTATACTGATGTCATTACGGACAGGAGCGTGCCATGCAGAAGGTTGACATTTATACGGACGGATCGTGCCTCAGAAATCCCGGCCCCGGCGGATGGGGAGCCGTCCTCGTGTACAAGGGGCTGGAAAAGGAGATGTCCGGGGGAGAAGCCGCCACCACCAACAACAGAATGGAGCTGACCGCCGCCATCGAAGCCCTCCGGGCTCTGAAGGCTCCCTGCGAGGTCACCATGACCACGGACTCCCGCTATCTCTGCGACGGCATGGGCAAGGGATGGGCCAGATCCTGGAAGGCCCGGGGATGGAAAAAGGCGGACAACTCGCCCGCCCTGAATCCCGATCTCTGGGAAGAACTCCTGAATCTCTGCTCCGTCCACAGGGTCACCTTCGTGTGGGTCAAGGGCCATGCCGGACACCCCTACAACGAGCGGTGCGACGCCATGGCCCAGGCCCGCGCCCATGAGTACGACGGATCATGAGCGGATTTTCCCTCTCGGTCGAAACCGTCCTCCTCTGGTGGATCGGCTTCTGGTCCCTCACGGCCGCGGTTCTCACGGTGTCCGACAAGCTCCGGGCGCGCCGCCATGCCTGGAGGATCCCGGAAATGGTCCTCTTCCTCGTGTCCGCCCTGGGAGGCTCGGCCGCCATGCTCCTCGTTATGACGCTGATCCGCCACAAGACCCGCCATCCCAAGTTCATGCTGGGCCTGCCCCTCATGATCCTGTTGCAGATCCCCGCCGTCCTCTGGATCCTGCGCAGATTCTGATCCCGTCACCGGATCCGCCTGTCCTTCAGAATAAAGACGGACGTCTCTACCAGACGGACGACGCGGCAGTCCGGATCCTCCTCCAGAGCCCCGAGCCAGCCGGGATCCGCGTGATCCTCCGCGTCCGCGCATAAAGCCACGGCCTTCGTTCCCTCCCGCGGGGAGAGCGCGAAGGTCTTTTTGTATACCGGACTGTGGTTCCCGAGGATCAGAATGTCCGCGCCCTCCGCCTCCCGGAGCAGGGACTCCGACTCGCTGAAGGAGCAGGAGGCGAACACCAGCGTTCCTGAGGGCAGCTCCACCGCCGCGCCGCTGACAGGGTGGCTGGATCTGGACAGATAGGTCCTTTCCGGGATCCGGACGGATACGCCGTGGAACTCCGCGTCCTCGCCCGGGGCCAGCATGCGGACCTCCACCCCGTTTTCCTCGCAGAGGCCGGTCAGCGTCCGCACCGCTTCTCCCTCCGCGTCGGTCTGAGGCTCCGGAAGCCACAGGGACCGGACGATCTCCCGGGAAAACAGCCTTCCCAATAGCTGGGAGTGCCGGCTGTGATAGTGGGTCAGGACCACCGCGTCGATCTCGCAGGCATGGCAGTCGTCCATGCGGGCCGTCAGAGTCCCGAACACCGCGGAGGATCCGTCCGACATGTCGCAGAGCAGGATCCGGTTGTCCGCCTGCAGGAGAAAGCCCTCGTTCTTCTTGATGCCGGACCGGATCAGCACCACGTCGTCCCGGGAGAGCGCCCGGCCGATCCCGCAGCCCGCGAACAGAAGCGCCGTCAGCATCACCGCAGCTCCCACGGCCCTTCCCTTTCCCTTCCGCTCGAACAGAGGCACGGCGAAGAGACACACCGCCGCCGGGATCAGCAGAAAGGGCGCGAACCCGTACCGCACCGAGATGACCGCCCCGGGAATCCGTGCCAGAGCAGACGCCGCCGCAGAAAGGAGCCGGAAGGCGGGATCCAGCAGGGCGAACAGAGGCGCGGAGAGGACCCGGACCGGCGACAGGAGCAGACACAGCCAGCAGATCTCCAAAAGAAGCGTCACAAAGGGAACTGCCGCGAGATTGGCCGGCACCGACAGAAGCGGAAGCTCCCCGAAATACAGCCAGATCAGAGGCAGAGTCATCATAGTGGCCGCCGCGGTCAGAAGAACGGTCTCCCCTCCCGAGCGAATCAGCCGCCGGACAGGCCCCGCCTTCTTCCCCGGATTTGTCCTGAGAAAGCTCCCCCGGAAGGCCAGCCACACGATGCAGGCCCAGGTGGCGGCGAAGGACAGCTGAAGACTGCAGTCCGCGGCGGACAGAGGACGGATCAGCACCATCAGCGCGCCGGACAGGGCGAAGGAGTGGATCGTATCCGCCTTCCGCGACGCCAGCCGGGACAACTGGATCAGAAGATGCATGGATCCGGCCCGCACCACGGAGGGACTCCCGCCGGTCAGGAGCATGAAAAACAGAATCACCGCCATGGAGAGGACCGCCCTCGGTCTGCGCCGGATCCTCAGCCGCCCGAACAGCTTTGTGAAAAAGGACACCGTCACGGCGAAATGGGTCCCGCTCACCGCCAGCAGATGGGCCAGCCCCAGACGTCGGAAATCCCGCTTCAGTGAATCCGGCAGAAAAGACCGGTTTCCCAGCAGAACAGCCGCCGCCAGTCCACCCGCGTCCCGTCCGGCCCGGGCGGTGAACAGAGAGGTCAGCCGCCCCCTCAGCCGGGAGAACAGCACGGAGGGTCTCAGGGAATGCCGGACGCCATCATGGGTGAAGGAGCCCTCAGCCGTCAGCACGAACCCGTCCGCCAGTCTCGACAGCCGCGCGTTCCGGCTCTCCGTCCCCAGCTCCGCAAGGGATCCGTAGGACGCCTCGCCCCGCAGAAGATCCCCCTCGCCCAGTCCGGACAGAGCCGTCTCCAGCACGATCCGCGTTCCCCGGGGCAGAAGGGACGATTCCATCACCTCGGCGTCGTACCGGGAGGCGTAGACCGTCGTGTACTCGCATTCCACGATCCGGAACACCGCCTCCTCCGACCGTCCGATCCGGCTCTCGTACCAGGGGACCGCAAAATCCCAGGCCAGCGACGATAACAGCCCCGCCGCCGCGATCCCCGCGCAGAACGCCAGGATCCCCTGCCGCAGCTCCGGATCCCGCAGGCAGACCGCACCGGTCAGAATCAGCGTGATCCCCAGCGCAGCCGCCGTCGCCGCACCCGCCCGGACATAGAATCCGGCATAGGCAAACAGGCAGGACGCGATAAAGAAGCACAGGAATACAAGAGTCAGGGGACTCGCTCTGAACAGCTTCACGGCTCCGGATCCTCCCCGGCGGCATTTTCTACATTCTATCACATTCCGCTCAAAAAGTACAGAGCGTCCCGCAAAACCCGCCGGAAAAACCGCTCCCGCTCCTCACAGGATCTCCTCCAGCACGTCCTTCAGGGCGCAGGGCGTCACCGTTCCGTCCGCCAGAAGCGCAAAGATCCGATCCGCCTCCTCCCGGGACCGGGTCAGATCGGAAACCGCGGCGGTCTCGCTTCCGTACATGCCCGTAACGGATACGGTCACGGAATAGGATACGTCCTTCAGACCCTTCATCCGGGTCTTGTACAGGGCGTATACCAGCGACATCCCCGGCAGGGATCCCTTCCGGACGGATACGACCTCCGGCCTCTCTTTCTTCACTGTCATGATCTGCCCGTCCTCCTTTCTTCGATTGGTGCTTTCATGATACCACCGCGTCTGAGGTGAATATGAATTTCCAGGCCGGTTTTCGTTTATTCACAGAATTATATTCCCTGCATCCGCCCGACACGGAACCGATTGTGCCCGCGCCGCCGGAACAACGAGATATGGGAATCCGCCGTCTTTCCCGAACCGCGGCAAAAACGAAAGAAAATGACGCTTCCCTTCAAAGAGCACGAATTATTTTACACTAATTCGATTGCATAAAATAACACAACGCGCTCTCCCGTCCGGCCGGACGAAAAGTTTTCCGAAACCGCTTGTTTTCAGCCGCGGGATATGCTATGATGAAGAAAAACGGCGCGGTCAGAACATCCGCGCAAACCACCGGGAGGTCATTATGCTGCTGCAGAACGGGGACCGGATCGTATTCACCGGCGACTCCACCACGGACGCGGGACGGGCCAGACCCGTCGGAGAAGGACTGCATCAGGGCGTGGGCGACGGCTACGTCCGGCAGATCGAGAACATCCTCAACGTACTCTACCCCGACTGGGTCCTCTGGATCTCCAACACCGGGAACAGCGGAGACACCAGCCGCGCCCTGAAGGCGAGATGGCAGAACGACGTCATGAACCTGAACCCCGACTGGGTCAGCGTCATGATCGGCATCAACGACATCTGGCGTCAGTACGACTCCCCCGGCGTGCTGAACCGCCACGTCTACGCGGACGAATACCGGGACAACCTGTGCGAGATGATGGAGCGCACCCTCCCCGCCGTGAAGGGCGTGATCCTCATGTCCCCCTTCTTCATGGAGCCCTGCCGGGAGGACATGATGCGGCAGACCACCGACCGCTACGTCAAGATCTGCGAGGAGGTGGCCAAGAAATACAACTGCCATTACATCAACCTGCAGACGGCGTTCGACGAGTATCTGCAGTACCGCCATTCCTCCTATATCTCCTGGGACCGGGTCCATCCCGGACACATCGGCTCCCTCATCATCGCCCGGGAGTTCATCAAAGCCATCGGCGTGGACCGCTCCTTCCTCTGAGAAGCCGGCATGCCGTCCGATATCAACTGAAACGGAGTGACATACACCATGATCAAAATCAGCTGCTGTATTCCCGGCGGATCCCTGATGCCGGAGGGCGTGGCGGGCGTGCCGGAGGGTCCCGTCGGTCAGATCGTCTCCAAATGCCGGTACCTGCTCTCCGTGGGCTACGACTGCACCGAATGCGCGGGCGGAATGGTGGCGGGCCTGTCCGACCTGGCCAGCGCCGCGCAGCTGGGCACCGCGCCCACAGGCAACGGCCGCCGCGATTCCTACAAGCGCAAGGCCTATTCCCGCATGACCAACACCTTCTTCGAGGCGGGCCATGACAAGCTGGAGGACATGATCGCCAGCGTGAAGCACGGCTACATGCTCTTTGAAACCAACAACGGCATGGAGGATCCCAAGAACTGGCAGATCCAATGCACCGCCGAATACGGCATCGAGATCGTGGACGGCAAGCTGACGGATAACTATGTTTCCCCCGTGGTGATGAGCGGGTCCGTGCCCGAGCTGCTGAAATCCATCAGCATGGTGTCCGATCATTTCAAGGTGATCGGCAGCGGCATGTGCGGCAAGGGCTACAAGGAGTGGGTGCGCGTATCGGACGGCGGCCCCAACCTGAAAGTGAGGGTGAAGCTGGGATGATGAATGTTAAGCGCTTGCTGGAAAACAACAGCCTGCTGAGCGGCTGGCGCATCACGGAAAAGGCCACGCGCAGCTATGAGCTGTTCTTTGTGCATCAAAAACTGGAGACCGTGCGCGCGACGGACACCGTGTCCACCGCCGTGACGGTCTATGTCGATCACGACGGCAAAAAGGGCGACAGTACCTTTGCCGTTTATCAGTCCATGAGCGAGGCGGACGTGGCAGCAAGGATTGATACCGCCGTGCGCCGCGCGAAGCTCGTGTTCAACGAGCCCTATGAGCTGCCTGCAGGCGATACGCTGAGCGCGGAGCTGCCCACCAACCTCAAGGACGAGGAACCCCGCACCCTGGCCGCGAG
>CACYWX010000023.1 GCA_902778205.1 uncultured Ruminococcus sp.
CGTTGGGCAGCTTGGCGATGCCGAAGTCCATCACCTTGATAACGCCGTTTTTCAGGAGCATAATGTTCTGGGGCTTGATGTCCCGGTGCACGATGCCCTTCTTGTGGGCATGATCCAGAGCCCGCAGGATCTGGGTGGTGTAGCTGATGATCTCCCGGAGGTTCAATACCTCCCGGTGCTGCATGTAGCTCTTGAGGGTGATGCCCTCCACGAACTCCATGACGATATATTTGATGTTCTCCCGCACGGACACGTCGTAGATGTTGACGATGTTCGGGTGGGACAGCATAGCGACAGCCCGCGATTCGTTGGTGAACCGCTTCACGGACTGCTCGTCGGCTGCTGCCTCGTCCTTGAGGATCTTGACGGCCACGGTCCGGCGCATCAGGAGGTCCGTCGCCTTGAAGACGATGGCCATGCCGCCGATCCCGATGACCTTTTCGATCCGGTAGCGGTTGTCGAACACCAGTCCGACGTATTTTTCGTATAATTCCATGGGCAGTCTCCCGGTCAGACGGCCAGAATGACAGCCGTGATGTTGTCAGTGCCGCCCCGCTCGTTGGCCAGGGCGATCAGATCCTCCGCGGCGTGCTGGACGGAATCCGGATCGTGGGACTCCACCTGCGACGTGATGTCCCGGATCTCCTCCGGCTCCACGTGGTTGGTGAGTCCGTCGGAGCAGAGGATCAGCCTGTCCCCGAAGCCCACGGTCAGCTCAAAGAAATCCGCTCCCACGGTGCGCTCGGTTCCCACGGCCCGGGTGATCCGGTTCTTCATAGTGGAAACCTTCGCCTCCTCGGGGGTCATGCGGCCGCAGTCCACCAGATACTGCACCAGAGAGTGGTCCCGGGAGATCTGCTCGATCTGCCCGTTCCGCACCGCGTAGAGACGGGAGTCGCCCACATTCACGGCGTACACCCGGTCTCCCTCCACGACGCAGCCCACCAGGGTCGTCCCCATGCCGTTCAGGGCCGGTTCTTTCACCGCCATGCGGTAGACCTCCCGGTTGGCCTCCGTCACGCCCACGGACAGCACGTCCAGAATGTCCTCCCCGGACAGTCCGAAGAAGGAGGGATGCTCGGCCTCGCTCCGATCCAGCTGATCCCGGAACACGTCGACCGCGACAGCGGAGGCCGTATCTCCCCCGTTGGCGCCGCCCATCCCGTCGCAGACGACGGCGAAAAGCACGTCCCCCGCGTATCTCCGGATGACGAAATTGTCCTGATTCACGGCGCGTCTTCTGCCGACATCGGTTTTTCCGTAGAACAACATGTGATCACTCCTGGCTCAGCATCAGTTTCTCTGTGGACGGGCGTACATGACGGCCCTCCCTCCGCCAGACCCTCCGGCAGACGGGCATACGGGCACTGTTTTTATTATACGGCAAAGATATAAACAGTTCTTTCAAATAATTTGAATTATTACGCAAACGAATAGGGAATCCGGCCCCTTCTTTTCCGTATCGAACAAATTTCCGAGAATCTCAGGCACGTCTTTTGTACAATCAGCTCACCGGCGCGGGTTTATTCTTCTCCGCCAGCCTCTGCAGACGGAGCTGACCGCAGGACGCGTTGATGTCGGAGCCCAGCCGCCGCCGGATCGTCGCGTTGACGCCCCGCCGTTCCAGCTCTCTCCGGAACTCTTCCGCCCGGCCTCTGTCCGGCGTGGAAAGTCCTGTCTCCGCCACCTCGTTCAACAGGATCAGGTTCACGTGACAGGGGCACCGCATGCCGTTCTTCAGCACCGACGCCAGCCGCCCGGCCTCCTCCCGACCGTCGTTCTTCCCGGCGATCAGCGTGTATTCGAAGGATACCCGCCGTCCGGTCTTCTCGAAATAGGTCCGGCAGGCCTCCAGCAGCGACGCCACGTTGTACCGCCGGTTCACGGGCATCAGGGCGGACCGGGTCTCGTCGTCCGGCGCGTGCAGGGAGACGGACAGCGTCACGGGAAGGCCCTCCCCCGCCAGCTCCAGGATCCTCGGGACCAGCCCGCAGGTGGACAGGGAGATGTGCCTCAGGCCTATTCCCATGCCGCGCGGATCGGACACCAGCCGGAGGAAGCGGATCACGTTGTCATAGTTGTCCAGCGGCTCGCCGATGCCCATCATCACGATGCCATCCACCCGCTCCCCCGTGTCCCTGGCCGCGGCCGCCGCCTGTCCCAGGATCTCGGAGGCCGTCAGATTCCGCACCCGTCCGTTCAGGGTGGAGGCGCAGAACCGGCATCCCATGGCGCATCCGGCCTGGGAGGACACGCAGAGGGAGGTCCCGTGCTCGTACCGCATGAAGACCGACTCCACGCACTCCCCGTCGCACAGGGAGAAGAGGTACTTGATCGTGCCGTCGATCCGGGACACCAGCTTCTTCTCGATGACCGGAAGCCGGTATTCCCCCGCCTCCGCCAGCTTTTTCCGGAAGGAGGCCGGCAGATTGGTCATCTCCTCGATGGGCGCGCCCTTCGCCATCCAGGAAAAGAGCTGTCCCGCCCGGTAAGGCTTCTCCCCCAGGGTGGTGACAAACTCCTCCAGCTCCTCCGGCGTCATGGACATGAAGTCCGCCCGTCCCGTTTCTTCCGTCATGCCTCTCTCCTTGTCATCTTCGCCGCGAAAAATCCGTCCGTCCCGTCCGTGTGGGGGAAGAAGGTCCTCATGCCCCCCGGCAGAAGCGGATCGTCCGCCAGGGCAAATTCCGGATGCTCCTCCAGAAACGCCCGGACCGTGTCCTCGTTCTCCGCCCGGTTCAGGGTGCAGGTGGAGTACACCAGCACGCCCCCGGGCCTCACGCAGGACGACGCCCCCGAAAGGATCTCCCGCTGGATCCGGGGCAGAGCCTCCGCCGCGGCGGGATCCTTGTAGCGCAGGTCCGGCTTCTTGGCGATGACGCCGTATCCGGAACAGGGCGCGTCGCACAGTACCCGGTCCGCCCGGCCGAGCAGCTCGGGATCGGGATTCCTAGCGTCCCGCGCCTCCGCCTTGACGATCGTCAGCCCCAGCCGCTCCGCCCCACGCCGGATCAGGGACAGCTTGTTCTCATGCAGATCGAGGGCCCGCACCGTTCCCCGGTTGTCCATATCCATCGCCATGGAGAAGGTCTTGCCGCCCGGGCAGGCGCAGAGATCCGCGATGAGCTCCCCGGGTAACGCGCCTACGGCCCTCGAGGCGATCCGGGAGGCCTCGTCCTGCACGAACCACAGCCCCTCCTCAATGCCCCGCCGCGCCTCCTCCGTCAGGGAGGTCAGCTTCACCATGTCCGGCGCGGTCCGGGAGATCTCCCCGCCGACCCGCTCCTCCGCCTCCTCCGCCGTCAGACGAAGGGTGTTGACGCGCAGTCCCACCATGGGCTCCCGGTTCAGGGCGGTGAGCAGCTCATCCAGCTCGCCGGACCGGTCAACGGACTGCGCCGCCAGATCCGCCTCGTACATCCGGATCAGAGCCGCCGGCACGGAGTGCTTCACCTCCAAATACCGGTACCGGTCCGTCCCGGGATCGGGCCACTTTATCTGCTTCCCCGCCCTGAGACAGGACCTCAGCACCGCGTTCACCAGTCCCGCGCCGGACCGCCTGACCCGCTTTGTCAGCTCCACGGTCTCAGAGACCGCCGCGTGATCGGGCACCCGGTCCATGTAGACCAGCTGATACAGCCCGATCCGGAGCGCGTCCCGCACCTCCCGGTCCAGCTCGTCGGCGGGACGGCTGGCCAGGCTGTCGATCCAGTAGTCCAGCGTCAGCCTCCGCTCCGTCACCCCGTATACCAGCCGGGTGTAGAGGCCCCGGTCGGCGGGGGACAGCTGCGCGCCCTCCTTTTTCAGCCGCGCGTCGATCTCCATGTTGGCGTACCGGCCGTCCCGCTCCAGCGCAGCCAGGGAACGGAAGGCCATCTCCCGGGGATCGTTCTCCCGGATGTCCCGCTTCTCCGCCATGGTCAGCGCTTCCTCCTGGAATACAGGGACAGGAGCCGGAGCAGGTTCGCCATCGCCGAGGCCAGGGCCGCCACATAGGTGAGAGCCGCAGCCGTCAGCACGCTTTTCGCCGCCTTCAGTCCTTCCTCGGACAGCCCGGCGTTCTCCAGAGCCTTCACCGCTCTCCGGCTGGCGTTGATCTCCACCGGCAGGGTCAGGAGCTGAAACAGCACGCAGGCTGAGAACAGAATGATCCCCGCCAGCTGCAGAACGCCCACCGACATGGCCAGTCCCAGGACAAACAGAGGCCACGCGGCATAGGTCCCGATCTTCGTGACCGGAATCACCGCCGCCCGCAGACGGATGGGCATGTATTCCTGCGCGTACTGGACCGCGTGCCCGGCCTCGTGAGCGGCGACTCCCACCGCGGCGGCCGTCCGCGCGTCATACACGCTTTCGCTGAGCCGGATCACGTTTTCCTTCGGATCGTAGTGGTCCGTCAGCTCACCCGCAATCTTCGTCACCGTCACCCCTGACACGCCGTTCTGCGCCAGCACCAGCCGGGCCGCGTCCGCTCCGGTCATGTTCCGGTCGGAGGGGACCTGCCTGTACTTGGCAAAGACGGATTTGACCCGGAACTGCGCCCAGAGGGTGAACAGCAGGGCTGGGAGCACGAGGATCAGATAGGAATAATCGACGCCGTAACCGTATCGCATGGGTTCTCCTTATTGTTCCGAATGGCCGGGATCTTCCCCGGGCTTCACGCCCAGTACGTCCCCCGGCGCGATTTTTCTTCCGCGGACAAAGTCTCCGGCACTCATCCTCTTCTTTCCGGAGGGGATCACCCCCGTAACAGCCACGGCGCCCTCTCCGCATGCCACGAGGATCCGGCCCGCGCCCTTCCCCACGGTCTCCAGCACCGTCCCGGGCAGAGCTCCCTCCGGATTTCCGTCCTCGCAGGGATACGCCTCCGTCAGCTTCAGCGCGCTTCCGTCCGGCATGACGGTCTCGGCGGAGGGCGAGGGATTCAGGGCCCGGATCTGATTGAACACGACCCGCGCCGGCTTCGAGAAGTCCGCCCGCTGGTCTTCCGGCGTGATCTTCGCGGCATAGGTGGATCCCTCCCCGGGCTGGGGCGTCCGGGAAACGGTTCCGGCCGCTATGGCGTCGATCACATCGCACATGGCCTGACCCGCCAGCTTCGCCAGCTTCTCCGTCAGGGTCCCGCCGTCGTCCGTATCCTCGATGGGACAGGGATACCGGGCGATCATGTCCCCCGTGTCCAGCCCCTCGTCCATATACATGGCGGTGATGCCGGTGACGGTCTTCCCGTCCATGATGGCCCGCTCGATGGGCGCCGCTCCCCGGTATTCGGGCAGAAGGGACCCGTGGGCGTTGACGCATCCGTATTTCGGATAGTCCAGCACATAGGGCGGCAGGATGTTCCCGTAGGCCGCCACCACGATCAGCTCCGGATCCAGGGCTTCCAGCGTCTCCCGGAACGCGCCGTCCCGGAGGGTTTTCGGCTGGAACACCGGAATGCCGTTTGCCAGCGCGTATTCCTTCACCGGCGAGGGGATGAGCTTCATGCCCCGTCCCTTCGGCTTGTCGGGCCTGGTGACCGCTCCGACCACCGTCACGCCGTCCTTCTCATGGACCGCCCGCAGGGTCTCGGCCGCCAGATACGGCGTACCCATAAACAGAATCCGCATGGGTCCTCAGTCCTCCATCATCTCTTCCACTTCCTCGGGGGTGAGGATGTGGAGCACGTTGTCGGTGAAGAGATGCCCGTCCAGATGGTCGATCTCGTGGCAGAGGCACCGGGCGTTGAGCCCCTCTCCCTCCACCGTGAACTCCTCGCCCAGCCGGTTCAGGGCCTTTACCTTCACCCGTGCGGGACGGCGGGTGACGCCCCATACGTCGGGCACGGAGAGACAGCCCTCCACCTCCTCCTGCTCACCCTCGGTCTCGAGGATCTCGGGATTGATGAGCTCCACGATTTCCTCCCCCAGATCCACCAGGGCGATGCGGCGGAGGATGCCCACCTGGGGTGCCGCCAGACCCGCGCCGTTGGCCTCGATCAGGGTTTCCCGCATGTCGTCCAGCAGGGTCAGGATGCGGGGCGTGATCTCCACCACGGGACGGCATACCTTCCGCAGGGTGGGATCGCCTTCTTTGACAATATTCAGTATAGCCATGTCAACCTCATAAGGAATCAGAAACGGTTCGATTGATAAAGAGATACGCGGTTTGCCCGCTCAAACGGTACTGGGATTGAGATCCACGGACATGGAGATCCGCCGGGCCGATTTGGTCTCCACCATGCCTCCCGCCAGCTCCCGGGGAGAGCCCTTGCCGAACTCCGTCAGAAGAGCGGAGAGCAGGGCCCGCATCCGCCGGTTCAGACGGCACTTGAACACCAGCCGCATCCGGCAGGCGTTCTGGACCCGGTAGACCGGAGCCTCGAAGGGCCCGAACAGCATCAGCGGCACGTCCCGAAACTCCTCCCGGGTGAGCTCGATGACCCGCTCGTACATCCGGGTGGTCACCACCTGCAGGTATCCCTCGTCCTCGCTGGACAGGGTCACCGCCGCGATGTCGCAGAAGGGCGGAAACGTCAGCGCCTTCCGGAGCCGGATCTCCCCCTCGTAGAAGGAGGCGTAGTCCTGCTTCGCCGCCAGGTTCAGCACCTCGGACAGGGGATTGTGGGTCTGGATCAGCGCGACGCCCGGGATGTCCGCCCGACCGGCCCGGCCGATCACCTGGGTCAGCATGGCGAAGGTCCGCTCTCCCGCCCGGTAGTCGTCCGCGCAGAGGGCCGAATCCGCGTTCAGCACCCCGACCGTAGCCACCCGCGGAAAGTCGTGGCCCTTGGTCACCATCTGGGTCCCCAGAAGCACGTCCGCCTCGCCCCGCCGGAACGCCGACAGGATCTTCTCGTGGGAGAACTTCCCGGAGGTGGTGTCGGTGTCCATCCGCAGGATCCTCAGATCGGGGAACAGCGCGGCCGCGTCGTCCTCCGCCTTCTGGGTGCCGAAGCCCATGAACAGGAAGTGCTCCCCGCCGCAGTCCGGACAGACCCGCGGGACCGCCTCCCGGTGCCCGCACATGTGGCAGACGAGATACCCGTTCTCCCGCCGGCTTTCCTCGTATTCGCCGCTGTCCCGTCCGATCCTCTCCACGCCCCGGCGGATCGTGTGGTAGGTCAGGCTCACGGAGCAGTCCGGGCATTTGAGGCTCTTCCCGCAGGTACGGCAGGACACGTAATTGTTGTATCCCCGCCGGTTCAGAAAGAGGATCGCCTGTCTGCCTGCCGCCCGGTCCTCCCGGAGCCTCTCCGCCAGACGGCGGCTCACGGGGGTCAGGTTTCCGGCCTGGGTCTCCTCCCGCATGTCCACGAGCTCCACCGCGGGAAGCCTTGCCCCTCCGTACCGCTCCTTCAGCTCCGCCAGCCGGTAGACTCCGGTCTTCGCCTTGTAGTAGCTGACCACGGAGGGCGTCGCGGAGGCCAGAAGCATCACGGCGCCGTGCTCCCGGCAGCGGAACCGGGCGATGTCGTGGGCGTGGTATTTCGGGGAGGTGTCGGACTTGTAGGTGTACTCCTGCTCCTCGTCGATGACGATGAGGCCGAGATTTCCCACCGGGGCGAACACCGCGGACCGGGTTCCGATCACCACGTCCGCCAGACCCTCCCGGATCCGCCTCCAGGCGTCGTACCGCTCCCCGCCGGACAGCCCGGAATGGATCACGGCCACCCGCTCCCCGAACCGCCGGACGAATACGCCCACCGTCTGGGGCGTCAGGGCGATCTCCGGAACCAGCATAATGGCCCCCCGGCCCATGGACAGCGCCTTCTCGATGGCGGAGAGGATCACGGAGGTCTTGCCGGAGCCGGTCACCCCATGGAGCAGCATGGCCCCGGGCTCCCGCTTTTCGAGAAGCTCCTCCGCAATCCGGTACGCCCGCTCCTGCTCTTCGGTCAGCCGAAGCTCCGGTGGAGTCCCGGTCTTCTCAGCCTCCTGCAGAAGCAGCTCCGGAGCGAAGGGATTGCGCCAGTCGGTCTCCTCCTCTGCGGTGATGATCTTTTTTTCGATCAGGACCTTCTCCGCGCCCCGGGCCGCCGCGTGGGTCAAACCCGCTTCCTCCTCCAGGACGGTCTCCTCGAAGCCGCCGCCGTTCTCCGCGTGACTCCGGACCGCCTCGGCCAGCCCCCGCTGATTCTTTCCGGTGAGCCGCTCCACCGACCGGTACCATCCGTCCGGATCCGATTCGTAAGCCGGACCGGGCAGAAGGAGCCGTCTGGTTTTGACGGAGGCTCCCCCCCGAACCTCGGTGCATTTCTCGATGAGCCCCGCCTCGAAGAGGGTCTTCAGGGTCCCCGTGCAGTCGAAATCCAGCTCCGCCTGCAGGGACTGCTTTGTGAACCGGGTCCTGCTTCCGATCAGGGAAAAAACAAGCCGACCGCGTTCCCCGGCTGCGTCGGCAAAGGTTTGCCCTGCGCCCCGGACGACGCGGTAGGATGTGATCACTTTCGACACCGCGCCCGCGGGGACCACCGCTTTCATGGCGTCCCCGAAGGTGCAGAGCGTGTATTCCTTCATAAACAGGCAGAGCGCGACGGCCTCCCCGTCCAGGACCGGACCGTCCCCCACGGAGGCAGCCACGGGCTTGATCCCCTCAGCGGCCTCGCCATCCCGCACCGCCGTCACGACGCCGGTCATTCTGCGGTTTCCCCGTCCGAAGGGAACCTCGCACAGGGAGCCGGGGACCGCCGAATCGGTCAGGGTCTCGGGGATGTAGTAGGTGTACGCCCGGTCCGCGTGGAACGGAACGTCCAGAATATAAATGTCGGCAAGCCGGGACACGACGCCCCCTCCTTCAAACGAATTGATCCGGACCGGATGCTCAGAACGCCTCGTCCTCTTCCCCGCCGACCTTCTTCGGCGGCGTGTTGGCGTCGAGGGCGAAGTTGTCGATGGTCTCCTCTCGCTCCTCCTCGTCGGGGAATTCGCCGGGCTCCGCCACGTTCTTCTTTCCCACGGACGTGACGAATTCGTCCTCCCCGTTCTCGCCGATGATCTTGAAATCGCCCTTGTACAGTCCGGAGATGGCGGTCTTCACGGCCTTCTCGTCCCGGTATTCCTTCGGGATCTGTTGGAAGTAGGGATTCTTCTTCTCCGTGTCCTTGTTGCTGGCCGCCAGCTTTTCGGCGTGCTCCCGCTGCAGGACGTATTCGTCCGTGATGATCCGGGCGCATTTCGCGGCTGCCACCACCAGCGAATACCGGTTGTACTTCTCCTCGGGTGCGGTGCGCTCTTCGTTGCTCATTGTATATGCCGTCCTTTCGTATTGTTGCACAATAATGGGATCCCGGTCCGGATCAGAGCTCGTCGTCCGGGAAATAGTCGTGAATGTACGAGGCCATGCGGCGGGACTTCCTGTGCTCCGCCCGGATGATGCCGAGGATCCCCTCCGCGCATTCCTTCGCCCTGCCGTTCTCGTTCACGGTCACGTAGTCGTAGAAGGGAGCCTGCCGGATCTCCTCGTAGGCTCTGGCCACCCGGGCCGCGATGACCTCCTCGGAATCGGTGCCACGGCCCCTGAGCCGTCTGGCCTGCTCCTCCCCGGAGGGCGCGATCAGCATGATACTCACCGCCTGCTCGCCGAAGAGCCGCTTGATCTGACCCGCGCCGTCCACCTCGATCTCCAGAAGCAGATCGGAGCCCTCGCCGAGGATGCGGTCCGCCTCGCTTTTCAGGGTCCCGTAGAGGTTCCCGTTGTAGGTGGTGTGCTCGAGGATCTCCCCGGCGTCGAGAAGCTGCTCGAACTCCTCCCGGGTCTTGAAGAAGTATTCGCGTCCCTCCTGCTCGTAGTCGCGCATGGGCCGGGTGGTGGCGGATACTGCCAGTCCCGCCTCGGGATACAGTTCCTTCAGGTATTCCATCACCGTACCCTTGCCGCTGCCGGAGGGTCCGGAGATCACGAAGATGATGCCCTCGTTCTTCTTTTCCGCGGCGGTGATTTCAGCTCTTTCGGTCGTCTCGGCCATGCCCCGCTCCTTTCATAACCTCACTGTATGTCAAAGCCCGGTCCCCTCATGCGGAGTCCGGCTCTTCCGTCAGCCGTTCGGTTCCTCTCCGGCGCCGTCCGGTCCGTCCGCGTCGTCGGGCGATCCGTTCAGCCGTCCGGACACGGTCTCGTTGGCCAGCGCGGACAGGATGATGTGGTCGGAGTCCATGATCACCACGCACCGGGTCTTTCTCCCGGAGGTGCAGTCCACGGCCCGGCCCTGATCCTTCGCGTCCTGGATCAGCCGCTTCGCCGGGGCGGAGTCGGACGCGATCACCGCCACCACCCGCTCGGCATTCACCATATTGTTAAAGCCTACGTTTACGAATTTCATGGAATCACTCCAGATTCTGAATCTGCTCCCGGATCTTTTCGACCTCCGTCTTCATGTCCACCACCAGATGGGCGATCCGGGCGTCACCGGCCTTGGAGCCGATGGTGTTGGTCTCCCGGTTGATCTCCTGCACCAGAAAGTCCAGCTTTCTCCCGGCGGCCTCGTCGGAATTCACGATGTCGGCGAAGGCCTTGAAGTGGGAGTCCAGCCGCACCAGCTCCTCGTCGATGGCCGCCTTGTCCGCGAAAATCGCCGCCTCGGTCAGGATCCGCTGTTCGGAGGCCTCCGCGTCGAAGTCGGCGAGGAATTTGCGGATCCTCTGCTCCAGCTTCTGGGGATACCCGGCAATGTCGGCCTCGGACAGGGTCTTGACCTCCCCCGCCATGGCCCGGATCTTGTCCGCCTTGCCGAGAAGGTCCGCGCAGAGATTCTTCCCCTCCGCCGTCCTCATGTCGTTCCAGCCGGAGACCGCCTCCGCCAGCACGGCCCGGATCTCTCCCCAGTCCCGGTCGTCATCTTCCTCGGGCTTCTTCACCACGAACAGATCGTGGTTGGCGGCCACCCGCATGACGGAAATGTCGTCCTTCAGGGAAAACTCGTCCCTCAGCTGCTCCAGGGCGGCGATGTAGGAGCGGGCGGCTTCCCGGTCCAGCATGACCTCCATGCCCCGCTGCTCCAGCACGTCCACGCCGATGCAGACCTCCACCTTGCCCCGGGTGACCCCGGCCTCGGACAGATAGGCCTTGACCTTGTCCTCCAGATGGGCGTACAGGCGGGACAGGCGCACGGTGCAGTCCAGATAGCGGGAATTGACGGAGCGGATCTCCGCCGTAATGTCGAGGGCTCCGTCGGAGGACATCCTCCTGGCGCGCCCGAACGCGGTCATGGATTTCAGCATATAACTCCCTCCGGCCGGAAAAACGGCCGACTGTATGATTGGAATCGGTTCAGCGGGCGGCCTCCTGGAAGAGATCCAGCGCCAGCCCGGGACGCAGGACCTCGTGCTTCGTCACGGCAGTGCGGGCAAAGGGGAAGAACAGACCGGAGCCGTCCTCCTCCCCGCTCTTCTCCGCGGCGATGTCGCAGGCAGGCGAATACCCGGCGGCGAAGAAATCGTCCCCGGCGGAGGATCCCTTGGTTCCCAGCCCGGCGTCCGCGCCGAATACGGCGGTGGGATAGGCGGACGTGTATTTCAGGAAGGCGGCGACGCTTCTCATGCGGGAGGATGCGTATCCGTCCGCGGGCAGGTCCGCCGCCGCGAAGATCATCTTCCGCCCGGTCTCCCGGCACCGCAGCACGGAATAGACCAGCGCGCCCTTTTCGCTGTCTGACAGGTTCGGATAGGACAGAAGCCGCGCGCTCTCCCCGGCGGAGAAGGTGTAGACGGATTCCAGATAGTAAATCTCCGTGACGGTCTCCCCGGCGGCTCCGGCGAATCCCACGGCGTATCCCGCGGGCATCCGGTCCAAGAGAAGCTCCTCCGCGACGGTCTTCGCCCACTGTCCCGCCGTCGCGGAAATGTTCACCGGCTTCGTTCTCACCCGGATCACGATCTCCGGGGAACGTTCGGACACGGCGGAGAGGATATCGTCCTCACTCAATCCGTTCAGGCCGTCCTCGAGGACCGTCAGCACGGAGAAGACCCGGCCCTCACCCTCCACGACGTCGCCGAACACATACCGGTCCCCCTCGGAGAAGGACAGGGGCGTCCGCTTCACGATGTTTTCGATAAAGGCGTTCACGGCCTCGGCGGTGGTCTCGCTGCTGTGACCGGCGATGACGATCTTCGTGCCGACCAGGGCATAGCCCCACTGCCAGGGCGTCAGGGAATCCAGAAATTCCGCTGTCTCCTCCCGGTTGGTCTTCCCCACCAGGATCTCGTTCGGCAGGATCTCCAGCCCGGCGATGCCCTCCCGGTAGAAGTCCGTTGTGAGACGGAGCGAATACCCGGCTTCCTCGAAGGCCTCCCGGAGGGTCATGCCGTTGCGCACCCCGGCCTGATCCGCGTTGTCGTCCCGGAGGATGCTGTAGGTCAGAAGCTGATCGGCCGTCAGGGCGTCGGACGATGAAGCGGCGGGCTCCGTCACACCCTCCCCGGCTTCCCCGGAACAGGAGGACAGCGGAAGAACCGCCGCTCCCAATACGGCAAGCGTCAGAACAAGCGTCAGAAAACGGCGCATGGGGATCCTCCTTTTCCGCAAAAGGACACCGGTTTCCTGTCCGATGGGCACAGGGACCGACAATAATCTAACTTATAGTATATCACAAAAAAGAGCCGCTGTCAATGACAACGGCTGATTTTTCCGCATTTCATGGAGATGCCCATCACCCCCGGCGTCCGATCCGGAGCTTTTTGCGCAGTTTGACGATATACAGGGAGATGCACAGGGACAGGGTCACGTCATAAAGAATGAAGAAGGCGGTCCCCACGCCGATGGTGATCCAGCTCAGGGAATAGTAGTCCTCCCCCGCCATGAACACGTACTGCCCCAGTACCACGCAGAGAAGGAGCATGGAGTCCAGACAGGAAATCTTCACCGGCCAGGCCAGAAGCGCGGGCAGACGCTCGAAGTGGAGCTTCAAAATCGGATAGACCGCGGCGAACAGGAGATACTCCAGGGCGTAGAGCTTGGAGGGCAGCAGAAGCAGGGCCAGAACCGAGGTCGCGGCGGCGTACACCCAGGTCATCTTCTCCCCGGCCTCCACCACCAGCAGCATGGTCATAAGGGCGCAGATCACCAGGACCGACAGGTCCAGAAGCGTCATGCCCCCCACCCACAGGATCGCCAGGCACAGGGCGGCGAACACCCCGCACAGGGCCACCTTTTTCGTTGTGGATTTGCGTTTGTCCATAAGGGCCTCCTCAGCAGCAGCGGATCAGATCCCCGCCCATGCATTCACAGCAGGTGTCGCAGCAGATCAGGGTGGAGCACATGCCGCAGACGTCCCCGCTCAGGCAGTCGCCGTCGGAGGAGGTTCCCACGGTCCGGTACATGTTTCCGTAGTCCCCGGCCCGGGCCTGCATCCCCGCGCGGGCGTTCTGATACTCCCGGTTCGAGGGATCCAGATAGCAGGCGATCTCGAAGTGGCGGGCCGCGTCGGTGTAGTTCCCGCCCTGATACAGGAGCCAGCCCATGAGGAAGTTCCATTCCGCGCCCCGGTCCGCCGCCGGCGTGGAGTCGATGATGAACTTGGCCTGATCATACTTCTTCTCGTTGATGAGCCGGCGCACCTCGTAGAAGGAGGTGGTGCCCGAGGACTTATAGCTGGAATAGGCCGACGATGCCGCGGATTCTCCTCTCTGCCCGCCGGCGCGTTCCTTCTGGATGGCGTCGTAGGCCTCGTTGATCTCCTTCATGAGCTCTTCGTAACCGGCGGCCTGCGCGCTTCCCGCATAATTGTCGGGGTGGTATTTTCTGGCCAGCTCGCGCCACGCCCGCTTGACTTCCTCATCCGAAGCACTGCGGGGTACGCCCAGCACCTGATAGGGATCCTTCATAGAGATCCGGGACCTTCCTTTCCTGTCCTTCCCCGGCCGGGGCCCTCTCCGGACAGGACGCGCCGGAGCATAGCCGGGAGACCGAGATAGACGATATTCCGCACCACGGGGGTCAGGGGATGCGCGGGATCCAGCCGGTCGGCGGCCTCTCCCATTTTTTCCAGGGTCAGAGGGACCGCGGCCCCGAGGGAATCCCGGACCATGGGGGAGAGCTTCCCTTCCGAAAGAGCAAGGTCCCCCCATCCGGCGAGGAGGGGATTGTACCGTCCCCGCCGGGCGTCATCGGGCAGATCGTCCGCGGCATCGCAGAGATAGACGAACCGTCCCGCGCCGTCCCCGAGGATCCGGGCCTCCTCCGCCGCCTCCCCGGTCAGTCCGGCTGAAAAGACGAGGGCCAGCGCATCGCCGAACAGCCCCGCCGTCTCATCCGCCGAGGGACACCGCGCCCGCTCGGCATCGCAGAGCCGCTCCAGACATTCGGCCAGCTCCGATCCGATCCCCTCCGGCAGGAGCCCGCTTTTCACGGCCCGCCGTTCCATCCGGGCGGTCAGGGGCGTGCGGAGAGCGGCCTTCAGCATCGGAAGCCCCCGCTCGTCCCGCCGGTCGTCCCTGTTCTTCTCCCGGCACAGGACCGCGGACAGGGCGGCGGCCGTTCTCAGGGAGGGATTGTCCTCCGCCGTCAGACGCCGGTTCAGGGGATGGGCCGGACACCGCATGGGAACGAAGCGCGGGACCGTGCCCTCGAGAATCATCCGGACGGCGGCGAAGAAGGTCATGTCATAGGACAGGGTGATCCGGGACGCCTGACCGGTGACGCGCCCCATGCTCCTGCACAGCCCGCAGTACACCGCCCGGTACCGCTCGTACTCGCCCACCTTCAGTTCGGGGATCAGGGGCCTGACGTATCCGTACACCGCGCTCCCCTCCCCGTTCCAAAGTCCTTTTTCCGCGCGGCAGTTTCCTCGTGCGGAACGGACTTCCTTATCTGAGTTATTATAGCAGGGGACCGCTCCCAATGCAACAGACGATTTGTAAATACTTTGGGGAGGCGGCATCCGCAAATCCCCAGGAAAAACAAAAATGACCTTCTTTCGAAAGTCATTTTTACGC
The DNA here is from genome assembly GCA_902778205.1 of uncultured Ruminococcus sp. Lineage (GTDB taxonomy): Bacteria > Bacillota > Clostridia > Oscillospirales > CAG-272 > UMGS1696. The sequence continues at coordinate 14,910 of CACYWX010000023.1, forward strand.
GCCCTATAGGATTCGAACCTACGACCTACCGGTTCGTAGCCGGGCACTCTATCCGCTGAGCTAAGGGCGCATACCGCTTCGGAGCCGGGGCTCTTTTCGCGTGCTCATATATTATAGTCCGGACGCCCCGGTTTGTCAAGAGGTTTTTTGTAATTTCTGAAAAAATTCTCCGCCGTCAGTCCAGGGGCTCCACCTCGACCCGGAGCTGGGAGTACTGCATCTCCGCTCCGTGGAACTCCACCAGATAGTCCGCCGAGAGGGTGCCGCCCTCCCGGTAGGTCAGATCCGCGCTGAGGGACCGGGTCAGCACCGCCAGCTCCAGGATGCCCCAGGGAGTCCGGTAGGCCGTCACGTGGCGCACGCCCTCCTCGCAGACGATCATGCTGGTGAAGGGCCCGTGGCGCGATATGGTGAGCATGCCCGGCTCCCGGGAGCTGACGGTCAGCTCCGTCTCGGCGGGATCCTCCGGATTCTCCTCGTCGTACCGCACGGACAGCTCCACGTACCCGCCCGGCAGGAACCGCTTCTCCATCCGGCCCGTGGTCCGGATCACCACGCTGTCGTCCTCCTCCGGCTCCCCGAGGGACCGGATCATGTTCTCAAGGGCCTCCCAGATGCCCGCGGGATCTCCGTCCCATCCGTCCTGAACCTCTCCGCCGTCCTCCCGGGACTCATCCTCCGGGGGAAAGCCGTAGCCGTCGCTGTCCCGGTCGATGATGTCGTCCACGGCGTAATCCAGAGCCTCCGGCGCGTTCTCGGGCGTCACCCGTTCCAATTCCTCCCGGGGCGGGATGAAGCCGGGTCTCGCGCCGAACAGGGAGGGCTCCCCGCCGATTCCGAAGGGCGCGCCCACGCCGGTCTGCCGGGCCGTCAGGGTGATCCGCACGGGACGGGACGCGGCCGGCACATCGCCGAAAAGATCGTTGTACACCATATAAGCTCCTTGTGTGTGATCAGTCATCGTCAGGTCCCGCCGCGCACTGCCGCGTGGGCGTCCGCCTTTTTCTCCGCCCTCGGGAACATGACGGCGCAGGCAGGGACCAGCAGGATACAGGCGGCGATCCAGGCGGCGGGATTGGCAAAGCATACGGCCCGGAAGCCGAAGCGCACCGCGAACACCAGGGCCACGATCCCGCGGGCCGCCATCTCGAAGGCCCCGGCGAACATGGCCGTCACGCCGTATTCCATCCCCTGCAGGGAGAACCGGCACACGGTCAGCACCCCCAGCGGGATGTAGAACAGGCAGTTGATCCGGAGGAACTCCCGGACCACGTCCAGCAGCTCCGCCAGCCGCGGGTCTCCCCGGTCCAGAAAGATCAGGGACAGACCGCTGCCGCAGAAGAACATGAAGGCCCCCATGCCCACGGAGTAAATCACGGCGATCTTCATGGCGGAGCGGAATCCCTCCTTCACCCGGTCAAACTTCCCCGCCCCCATGTTCTGCCCAACGAAGGTGGAGATGGTGACGCCCAGGGTGGAGAACGGAAGGTGGACGAAGGACTGGACCTTGTTGGCGGCCGTGACGGCGGCGATGACCGTGGTGCTCAGCCCGTTCACGGCGGTCTGGATCAGCACGGAGCCCACCGCCGTGATGGAGTACTGGAGCGCCATGGGAAGCCCCGACAGGATCAGCCGTCCGGCCAGGGGCCCGTCGAAGCGCATTTCCTCCCGGGCGGGCTTCAGATCCGCGTAAGCCCGCCGCATATAGAGAAAGCACGCGGCGGCGGAGAGGATCTGGGAGGCGATGGTGGCCGCGGCGGCGCCTCTCACTCCCATGCCGAAGCCTCCCACCAGCAGAGCCAGCATGATCCACATCATTCCCAGGAAAAACGCGGAG
>CACYWX010000024.1 GCA_902778205.1 uncultured Ruminococcus sp.
CATCGGCATCCCGCTGTCCCTCCGCGCCGTATGGATCCTGCTGATCGTCATCGCTCTGCTCCGCGCGGTGCTGAAATACGGCGAACAGCGCACGGGCCACTACATCGCCTTCACGCTCCTCGCCATCATCCGGGACAGGGTGTTTCGCGCGCTCCGGCGTCTCTGCCCGGCGAAGCTGGAGGGGCGGGACAAGGGGGATCTGATCTCGCTCATCACTTCGGACGTGGAGCTGCTGGAGGTATTCTATGCCCATACTGTTGCGCCCATCGCCATCGCGTTTCTCACGGAGCTTGTCATGGTTCTCTTCATCGGCTCGTATCACCGGGCTCTGGGACTGCTGGCTCTCTGCGCGTACGGTTCCGTGGGCGTCGTTCTGCCCCTCATCATTTCGAAGCGCTCCGGCACCCTCGGCGACGAGCTGAGAGCGGACAACGGGGAGCTGGCAGCGTATGTGCTGGAATCCATCCGCGGGCTGGACGAGACGATCCAGTACGGCGGCGGAAAAAAGCGCCTCGCCGGGCTGACGGAGAAGACGATTTCCCTCTCCGAAAAGCAGAGCCGCCTCAACCGGCTGACCGGCGTGAATCTGGCTCTGGCCAACACGTTCATTCTCACCTTCGATCTCGCCATGCTGGCCCTCTGCGCGTTTCTGTACAGCCGGGGCGCAGTCGGGTTCGACGGATTCCTCGTCCCGCTTGTCGCGCTCATGTCCTCCTTCGGGCCGGTCACCGCGCTCGCCAATCTCGGGACCACCCTGCAGGCTACGACCGCCTCCGGCGCGCGGGTGCTGGCCGTGATCGACGAGGAACCGGAGACCGAGGACGTCGCCGGAAAGGAAGAGATCGCGTTCCGCGGCGCGGCGGCGGAGGACGTCACCTTCTCCTACGGCGGAGAAACGGTTCTCGACGGCTTCTCCCTCTCCTTCCCGGAAAACAAAATCGTCGGGATCGTGGGAAGGAGCGGATGCGGCAAATCGACTCTTCTGAAGCTCCTCATGCGCTTCTGGAAAACGGGCTCGGGCACGGTCTCCGTCTCGGGCGTCAGCGTGGAGGACATCAACACGAAGAACCTCCGGGACATGGAGAGCTACATGACCCAGGAAACGGTGCTGTTCAAGGACTCAATCGCCGGGAATATCGGAATCGCCCGGCCGGACGCGACCCGTGAGATGATCGAGGAGGCCGCGAAAAAGGCGTCGATCCACGACTTCATCATGACTCTGCCGGACGGCTACGAAACCGAGGTCGGAGAGCTGGGCGAAACGCTCTCGGGCGGAGAACGCCAGCGGATCGGGCTGGCAAGGGCCTTCCTCCACGACGCGCCCTTCGTGCTCCTCGACGAGCCCACCAGCAATCTCGACAGCCTGAACGAGGCGGTGATCCTGAAATCGCTCAGAGAGGAATCGGCGGGCAAAACCGTCGTCCTCGTCTCGCACAGAAAATCCACCGCCCGGATCGCGGACGAGGTATTTGAAATGGAGAACGGGCGGGTGTCATGAACGTTCAGACCAAACGGGAACGGGAAAAGCGGCTGGTCGGCGAGATGATCGCGCTGTACTGCCGAAAGAAGCACGGGACAAGGAAGGGTTCCCTCTGCGGCCCATGCGCGGAGCTTTCCGCCTATGCGAAAGAGCGGAGTGACCGATGCCCGTTCATGGAGGAGAAGACCTTCTGCCAGAACTGCCGCGTCCACTGCTATCGGCCCAATATGCGGGAGCGGATCCGGGAGGTCATGCGGTTTTCCGGCCCGCGGATGATCCTGTATCACCCGGCCGCCGCCGTCCGGCATCTGATTTCGACCCGGCTGGAGAAAAAAAGGATGGGAACACCTTGAACATCAAACGCATTGTCTTTGCCGCGCTGGGGCTCGTCTGCTTCGGACTCGGCACCGTCGGGGTCTTTCTGCCGGTCCTGCCCACCACGCCGTTCTATCTGCTGACTCTGTTTTTCTTTGCGAACAGCTCGGAGCGGCTTCACACGTGGTTCCTCGGCACAAGGCTTTATCAGAAGCACCTCGATTCCTTCGTCAGGGGGCGCGGGATGCTCCTCTCGACCAAGCTGTCGATTCTCTGCACCGTCACGCTTCTCATGGGCTTCGGCGTCTTCATGATGGCGCGGAAGGGTGTTATCGTCCCCTGTATCATCCTCGGCGTCGTGTGGCTTCTGCACGTCCTGTACTTCGTATTCCGCGTGAAGACGATTTCCCGGGAAGAGGAAGACCGGAGGGACGAATGACAGCCGAAACGGAAACGAGGCTTCATCACGATCTTCTTTTCCCTCCGCGCCGCGTTCCTCTCATGGAATTTCATTCGGAAGACGGACAAAAGCCTGTGCAGATCCTCCGTCCGCCGGTATTGACCGCAGAAAAAGACCCCGCGGACGCCGTGAAAACAGCACTCGCAGCCGCGGAAGCATTATGATTCATGCGACAGCAAACGAAACGTTGGTTTTCAGACGTGCATCTGCCGGAGCCCTTTCCCCGCCCGGGTTTCAGGCATCTGGTACCAATTCCGGCAAGCTTTGGTTTGTTGGCGGAGCAATAAAGGGAGGTTTGAAATGACGAAAACAAGACGATTCTGGCTCGACGCGATGCTCAAGATCTGCTCCCCCGTGATCGACGCGCTGGCGGAGGGGCGGCTGCGGCGGGATATGCCCGTGGAAGCGGCTCCGGGCATGACGGACCGGGAAAGCTGCACCTATCTCGAGGCCTTCGGGCGGACCATGGTGGGATTCGCGCCGTGGCTCGGCTGCGCGGGACTGGACGGGGAGGAGGAGCGGCTCCGGCTGTACTGGGGAGAACGAGCCAGGATGGCCCTGAAGAACGCGGTCACCCCGTCCTCGCCCGACTGCATGAATTTCTCCGAAGGATTTCAGCCCCTCGTGGACGCCGCCTTCCTCGCCCAGGGGATTCTGCGGGCGCCGGAGGTCCTCTGGGATCCGCTGGACGAGGAGACCAAGGCAAATCTGCTGGCCCGGATGCGGGAAACGAGGACCCGGCCTCCGTACAGGAACAACTGGCTTCTCTTCGGTGCGCTGCCGGAGGCGCTTCTCCATCACGTGGGAGCGGCGGACTGGGATCCCATGCGGATCGACTATGCCCTGTTCGCCCATGAAAAATGGTACAAGGGAGACGGCTGGTACGGGGACGGCGAGAGCTTCAACCTCAATTACTACAACAGCTTCGTGATCCAGCCCATGCTGCTGGATCTGCTGGACGAGGCAGCCGGAGAATCGGGGGCATGGGGAAAACTCAAGCCGGTCGTGACGGCGCGGGCAAGGCATTTCGCCTCCCACGAGGAGCACCTCATCTCCCCGGAAGGGACCTATCCCCTCCTCGGACGCTCCCTCTGCTACCGGTTCGGCGCGTTTCAGGTCCTCGCGCAGATGGCCCTGCGGGAAGATCTCGAGCCCTGCCTCACCCCCGCAGGCGTCCGGTGCGCGCTGACGGCGGTGCTCCGTCGGACGCTGGCCCATCCCTCCATGTTCGACGAGGGAGGCTGGCTCCGGATCGGCGTCTGCGGCTCCCAGCCCGCCATGGGCGAGAACTACATCAGCACGGGCTCCCTCTACCTCTGCTCCGCCGTCTTCCTTCCGCTCGGGCTCCCGGCTTCGGCGCCGTTCTGGTCCCTGCCGGACGAGCCCTGGACCTCCGTCCGCCTCTGGAACGGGGAGAATCTGCCCTGCGAGCACGCGATATAAAAACCGGCCTTCCGCCGACCGAATTCGGCTCATCAATTCTGACCAACAAGGAGGCAACATCATGAACGGTTACGAACGCACCTTGAAATTCGTCCTGGGAGAGCCCGTGGACCGTCCGCCCTTCATGCCGCTGGCCATCGAATGGATCTCACGGGAACAGGGGATCCCCTACCCGGAGTTTATCTACGATCCGGAGAAGCGTATCCGCTCCTACCGTGCCGCCGTGACGAAATACGACTTCGACTGCGTGCTCCCGGACGCTGATTTCTACGAGCAGCTCGAGGACTTCGGCGCAAAGCCGTTATTCGACGGCAAGGCCTTTTCCGCCGCGCCCATCATCGAGGATGTGACGGAGGCCTCCCGTCTCACCCTGCCGGACTACGCGCCCGGAACGCGGGAGGGAAACCGGCTTGCGATCCTGCGCGCGCTGGCGGAGGAGTTCAAAGGAATAAAATATATCTTCGGGATCGCCGTCGGCCCGTTTACCGAATTCTGTAACGCGCGCGGTGTGGAGGACGGCCTCTGCGATCTGATGGACGACGAGGACGCGGTTGAGGAGGCGATGCGGATCTTCTTCGAGAACGACATGCGCTTCATCGACGCCCAGTTCGAAGCCGGCGCGGACGGGATCCAGATCGTCGAGCCGTGCTGTTCCCTCATCCCTCCCGCCCTGTACGAGGAGCATGTGCTTCCGCTTCATCAGAGGATGATCGACCGCATTCAGCGGGACGGAGGCTTCGCGCGGCTGCACATCTGCGGCGACACGAACCGGATCCTGCCCCTCACCCTCGGCACCGGGACGCACATCCTCGACGTGGACTATCAGGTGGACGTGGAGGCCGGAGCGAAACTCTTGAAACCCGGGCAGGTCTTCTGCGGCAACCTCTCTCCCGCCTCCGACGTGCTGAACGGAAAGCCGGAGGACTTCGCCGAAAAGGTGCGCCGGATCGACGCGGCGACGGGCAGGCGGATCATCATTTCCGCGGGCTGCGACATCCCTCCCGCAACGACCGTGGAGAACATGACCGCGTTCCACGACGCCGTGACCGCTCTGGCGGAATGAGCTGAACGGAGAGGATGGACGCCGCTCCGCTACCGGCGCAGAGGATCCGACGTCATGATCTGATTGAGACAGCATAACCGGTCATGGGCTTCCATAACCGAGCCGACGCGCATCCCTGATTTCCATAAGACCGGCTTCTGACTCAGCGCGTTATCGGTTGAGCCAAACCGGTCCTTTTTTTGTCCCTCGTCCTGTGCTATAATGGTTCCAGAAGGAAGAAAGGAGCGCAAATCCATGGCAGACAACCGCGAACGACTCCTGCGCGTGCGGGACATTCTTCTCACCACCGACGAGGACCACCCGATCACCTCCCAGCAGATCCTCGCGGAGCTGGATTCCGTCGGCGTCGCCTGCGACCGGAAGGCGGTACTCCGGGACATCGAAGCGCTGACGGATTACGGCATGGACATCCTTCCCTGTACCGACAACAAGAAGGGATTTTTTCTGGCCGGACGGGATTTTGAGGACTGGGAACTGAAGGTCCTCATCGACGCCGTCCACAGCGCGAACTTCCTGACGGAGAAGCAGACCGCCGCCCTCACGAAAAAGCTCGCCCGTCAGGCCAGCCGCTCCAGCGCCGAGACCCTCTCCGCCGTCCCGCAGTCTCCGTCCCCGGTCAAGATCGGCAGGGGAGAGACGAGCGCGGTGATCGACCGGATCCTGAAGGCCATCCGGAGGAAGAAAAAGGTCCACTTTCTCTACACCTACACCGGCGGGGATCTCGCCACGAAATACCGCCACAGCATGCAGACCGAGCCCGTCAGCCCCTACGCCCTGATCTGGCAGCACGACAAATACTACCTGATCGGCAACTGGTCCGGAGCGTCGCCGTTCTCCTATTACCGTCTGGACCGGATCCACGGCCTCGAGCTGTCCGACGAGGACGCCGTCCCCCTGGAATCCCTCCTTCCCGACGGGGAGGCAGGGCTCAGAACGTACATCGACGAGAACATCTGTGCTACAAGCGGAAAGCGCGTCCGGATCATGCTGGAGGGCAGCGAGGACATGACGGATACGGTGCTCGACGCCTTCGGGGACAATGCGGAGATCCGGTGGGACGGGAAGAACATCCGCTGCACCGTCAAAACCAACGAGAACAAGGGCCTGTACCGCTGGCTGATGCAGTACGCGGAGAGCCTGAAGATCGTCTCCCCGAAGCATATTCAGGAGGGTGTGAAGGAAAGACTGAGAGCCGCACTGGCGGTATATGAGGGGGAGCATGAATATTACCGGAACGAACCGCCCGCGGAGGAGGAAAAGCCGTAACATTCAGCGGATGCGGGAGGCTTGTCATACTTGCAGCAATATGTCATTTGTGTTACAGCTTTCCTCATTCCCTTGACAAAGCAGGTCGTTCCGGGGTATGATGCTGTTCGGCTCCGGCGGCGGAATCCATGTAAGCGTCCCGACGAAATCCGCAAAGAAAAATGCGCCGCACCCGTCCGTTTTTTGTCCCATTCCCCATGTTATACTGTGCGTGTAAGGAAAACGAACCGAGAGACGCGATGCGAAAGGAGCACGGCATGAACGAAGAAAACAGACCGCAGGACGAGGAATTCACCGCTGAAGAAGAGAACAAGGAAGAACTATCCGAAAACTGCCCTGCCGATCCCACAGAGGAAGACAACACGATCCCTGACATCTTGGCGAAGGGTCAGTTGTCCGTTCAGCTCCCGTACCGGATGATCGCGGACATTCCTTCAATCATCTCCGGCTGGCAGAAGGAATGGAACGAAGGGTACCCCACCGAACAGGAGCGCGCGGAGGACTGGCACCTTCATTCCCCGGCGTTCCTGCCCGGAAACAGACTCGCGCTTCTCTTTGAAAAGAATGACGAGGTTTACGAGGGGCGCGGTGAAATCGCTCATGTGTCGAACTGGTTCCGGGTCCTTGTGTACGATCTTGACACCCTCGACATTATTCAACGGTTCGCCTTCCACGGTCAGGATATGGAGGTCCGGACAGTCCTGTACACGCCGGACAGAAAAGGGATTCAGGCCGTGGTGAAGGTGGGTCATCACGAGAACGGCGTCTGGTCCGTTCTTCCCATGGTTCCGACGAACGATGACGGGCAGTACAGGATCGGTCCGTACGTCAAGGATGTGCTCCAGTTTGCAAACGGCGGGATTGCGGCCTCCTACACGCACAACGATCAGGATGAAGCCAAAATGCCTGTTGCCCTGTGGTCCCCCGAAGGAGAATTTGCGGGCGGTCTGAGAGAGCCGGAGGAGCTGGAATGCGCCGCCATGACCTTCGACAACGACTACGGCGTCTGGGCGCATTTCATGCCGGCGGGAAAGATCAAACGGTTCGGAAAAGAAGAGCTCACATATGAGAGCGTTTATCAGGGCTTCAGCGAATTCGGCGTGTCCTCGGACCGGCTGCTGATGGCGGTTTCGTGGCAGAGAGGGATCTGCGAAAACCGGATGTATCTCATGTACCGCAAGGGAGACCGCTTCGAGGCATTCGGCAAGCTGGACTTCTCCCATCTGCCCGGGAAAGACGATCCCCTGCAGTGCGATGCGTATGGATTCCCCGTGTTCTATGGGTCACGATTTCTCTTCAATAAAGACGGTATCCTGTATCTGTTCGATCTGGACAAGGCCGCTGAAATCTGGATGAATTAAGGGGGAAGATACCATGAAGGATCCTGACAGAATCAAGGGCTCCCTCGTCGGCGGTGCGGTCGGCGACGCGCTGGGATACGCCGTGGAGTTTATGAACGAATACGGCATCTTCTCCCGGTACGGAAAAACGGGCATCACGCGCTATGCGGACGGCTTCGGGCGGATCTCCGACGACACGCAGATGACCTTATTCACCGCGGCGGGGCTCACGAAAGGAACGGACTCCATCCGGCAGATCGCCCGCGCTTACCTCGACTGGTACGGAACGCAGACGGAGCCGTATCCTCTGGCCGATCCGTATACGGAGACGGCGTCGAATCCCGCGCTGTTCTCCTGCCGGGCTCCGGGAAACACCTGCCTCAGCGCGCTGGAGCATTACAAACTGCTTGAGAGTTACGGTTCGCGGGAAAGACCGCTGAACGACAGCAAGGGCTGCGGCGGGGTCATGAGAGTTGCACCTGTCGGACTTTATTTCGCGGGATCGGGCATTCCGATCGAGGAATCCGATCGTCTCGGGGCGGATGCGGCGTCCATCACCCACGGGCATGAGATGGGGTACCAGCCCGCCATGATGCTCTGCCACATGGTCCGCCGCCTTGCGGAAGACGGGAACATGACGGCCCGCGAAGCCGCGGAGGAGGCGCTGGTGTACCGTCTGGACCTGTTCGGCAACACCCGGGCCTCGATGCAGTTCACGTTCCTCATGGCAAAGGCGCTGGAGCTGGCGGAAAAGCCCAAAATCTCCGATCTCGACGCGATTCATAAGCTCGGCGAGGGCTGGACCGGGGACGAGGCTCTGGCGATTGCCGTCTTCTGCGCGGCACGTCACAGCGACGACTTCGAGGCAGCTGTTGTCGCGGCGGTCAACCACGGCGGGGACAGCGACTCCACCGGGGCCATCTGCGGGAACATCCTCGGCGCGAAGCTGGGTTATGACGCGATCCCGGATTACTTCAAAGGGGAGAACCTCGAGCTGCACGACGTGATCACGGACATGGCGGAGAAGCTGTACGCCGCCGGATAAAAGCTACCGCGGGGAACGGCATTCGCGGCTCCGGCCATAGGCATTGCTGTGCCGGACGAGGTGACCGGGTTGCTCGACGAGAACGGGTTGATTCACTACTATTACCCGGACGGGAGGGAGTGGAGACCGTAGGGCTTCCGCCCGCCCGGCATCCACAAAGGAGGAATACGGAAGATGGTCAGAATCAAAAACATAAAGAAAACGCCCGACGGGATTTCGGGCGACGCTTACGTGGAAGACTGCCCCACACCGGTCCGGATATTCAATGATTCCGCCGGAAAAACACACGCCGATCCGCTCCCGGAGGGCTATGACTGGTGCGATAAGCATCTCCGGCATGCGATCGGGTTTCTCCGGGAAGCACGCAAAACGGATGATCCCCCGACGGAAAAAACGATCATGTGGTATTGAGACCTCACCGACTCCAAAGGAAGTCACGGAGTGCTGACGAAGCAATTTCTATTATTGAGAAGGAAGGTACAATCACCATGAACCGGCGATATAACATCCTGATCGAAAAGAGGACCTCTCCCGTTCTGTACGGAGGATCGTTCCGAAAAGAAGAACAGTTTCTTCAGGTATCAAATCCCAACATTTCACGGACTTATTGTTTTACAGCCGAAGCTACAGCAGAATCCCCTGGAAGGTGCTGTTCGTCCGGGGGACTTTCATTCTGTTCCGTTTCACGGCGCGGGGGTGTTTGTCTCCTGATCCGCTCCTGATCCCCGATGTCCGTCCTGTCACCGTATTCCCGCGTCACACGCGCGAACCTGCGGGGAGAGCGTCCGGGAATCGGGCCGCCGTCAGTCCTCCAGGGACTTGTACACGTTGTTGACCTTTTCGTAATACTTGGTGGCGGGCTTCAGCTTCTTCTGGTAATAGGACGCGAAGCTGTCCGATCTCGTGTTCAGCACATTCCACAGGACATAGGAGAAGCTGCTGTCGTTGGAGTGGGCGAAGGCGAACTCCACCACGATGCCGTCCACGAGGATATCCAGCATCTGCACGGAATCCTCGTCGCGGGTCATCTTTCCCTTCAGCGTATCGTCGTACACGGCGGGACGGACGTCGGTATAGCCGTAACAGGCGATCGTCTCCGTCACAAGTCCGACGAAATCCCTGTCGGCCTCGGAAACCGTGACCGGGATGCCGAGAAAATAGTTGTCGCCGCGGACGGTGGTGAAGTAGTCGGTCTGCTGTTCATCGTATTTGGGAAACGGCAGAACGCCGAATTCGTCCTTCATCTCCCTCAGCTTCGCCACGTCGCAGAGGAAGCCGGAATAGATCATCAGACGCCCGGCCACGAAGGTATCCCCGAGAATGCCCTCCTCCGCGTGCTCGCCCTCCAGAACGCTGGGATTCTCAAAGCAGAGCGCATAGATCCGCAGCACGATGGCATTGAATTTGTCCGTGTTGATGTCCAGCACCGGCCAGCCCTCTTCGTCGCGCGCCATGATCAGACAGTCAAACGCCGTGCGGTACACGCCGGACACGGGAATGGACTGACCGAGGCCGTAGAGGTCATCGAAATCCTTCTTCACATCGCCGTCGCCGTCCACGTCCACGTCCACGCCGGCGATCAGGCTTTCCAGCGCGTCGATGGTCCATTTCCCGGAGCGGACAAGCTCGTACATGTTCTTTTCGCCGTAAAGGTTTTCGATGTTCTCGTTCAGGTTGAATTCCTCGCCCAGAGCCTTATTGAAGTAGAAGGAATGCGTATAGGTGATGCCGCGCTCGCAGGCGAAGTCGCCGAAGGCCATATAGAGCTTGCCGTTCAGCGTCAGCTCCCTGACGGAATTCTGATTCCACCAGGGCTTTGAGAGATCGATCTTATCGAATTTGTACAGATTCTGCACCATGCTCGTGAGGACGTACCCGGACGCAAAGCCGCTCGTGCCGCCCGTGACGATCTGGTAGGCGTCGTCTCCCGCACTGATGGAGTGCTTCACGAGGCCGGAATTGACGCCGATGACCTCGATGTCCGTGTTGTACCGCTCCTCCGTGCCCGTCATCTGCTTGTACACGGCGTCGTTGATGGTTTCCCCGGTCAGCTCCTCGGGAGACAGGCGATATCCGGCGTCCGCACCGATCTGAAACAGTCTTCCCTCAAAATCCATAATGGGAAGCGTGTCGAGATAGGAGGTCTCCGGTTCCGTCTCGGCGGGAAGATCCGCCGGAGCCTGAACGGAAGCCGCGGCGGTCTCGTTCGGATCGGAGGATTCGACCTGTTCGGAACAGCCGGCGGCGGAAATCATCAAAAGCGCTGCAAGCAGGCCGGCGAGCGTCCTTGTGTATTTCATAAGCTGCTTCCTTTCTCCAAAACGACGTATGGATCGCGTACCGTTTTTTCGGATTCCGCGATGTTTGTCCGATGATGCCGTCACGGGCGGCAGGATCGGTTCATATCTATACTCATTATACACGCCGCGGAGAACAAGTCAATACGGACATTCCAAAACAGGATATCCGCAGGGATGCACTGCTCCCCGAACACGCGGCAGACGGTGACTTCCGTCCTGCCCTTCTCTGCTTGAAATACGGTCTTTTCGTCGTTTTTCTTCAATAGATCGCTCGTCGATACCGTGGCATCGGGTCATGGCGGCGGACTCTGTTGTCGCCCCGGCTTCAAGAAGCCCGGATACGGATTTCGTACCGGGGTGTCTGATTCGGTTTTCAACGAACATCTGTGTTCCCGCCTGTACCATTCTTGTATCACCTATTTCGGAAAAAACCACGCCAGTAAGGCAAAGCGAAAAGACACACCGCTCTGCTTTTTCTTTTTATGTGGAACAGGATATTTCCGGTTCCTGCTCCGCTTTCTCTATCTTTTATTCGCAAGCGAAAAGAGCGTAAGCAGTTCTTTCCCGCTCTCCTGCATCCCTCTTTTGATCCATTCGAGCATCCAGCCATAGATGCCGTAAGCCCAGAAGGATTTCATATAAGCCTCAAGGTTCTGCATCTCCGGTGTGATCCGAATGGTGCCCACGATGGTATCCATCATGATGGAGGACATACCGGCATGATACAGCGTCGTATAGAAATCCTTGTGATCCCGATAGAAGTCAAACAAAGAAGGAAACAGCGTTTCCGGCGCCGACTCCGGATTTGACTCATAAAGCCTGCCCCATTCCCTGATGAGCCGTTCCGACTCCTCTTTCAAAATGTCCTCTTTGCTTTCGTAGTTCCGATAGAAAGAAACGCGGCCGATTCCTGCCCTGCTTGTCAGTTCGCTGACGGAAATTTCCGAAAGAGGCTTTTCCTTCAGGAGAGCGAGAAGCGCTGCCGTGATCTGTTTTTTCACATAGGTATTCTTCTGTTCGTTGTTCATGCTCATGCGATGAAACAAACCTCCCTGCCGTGTATCATTTTCGCCGAAACACTTGTATCTTCGGTTCTTTTATGATACACTTGTTTCGACGATTTGTCAAGGAGGTCATCATGAAGAAGTTCATGAAAGTCATTTTGATTATCTTGGGGATCCTTCTCGTTCTGGGCGCCGCCCTGGGCATCGCCGTATTTATCACCGTCAAGTCCATGCTGCCGAACGGCGACGGGAACAACGACATTGTAGAGGGGTATTACAAGAACTTCCAGTCGGATGCTCCGCTGGAGATGAAATACGCGCATACTGGCCCTTACGAGACATCTTCGACAGAATTTGCTTCCGATCATGCGTCTATCGGCAAAATCCGGGCATGGTACCCGAAGGAGCTCGAAACCGGGGACAAGGCATGGCCCATGATCCTGGTGGTCAACGCCAGCGGTACGCCCGCCGCCTCCTACGAGCCGTTCTTTCCCCGTCTGGCCAGCTGGGGCTTTATTGTGGTCGGCAACGAGGATGGACAGACCGGCACCGGCGAAACCGCATCCATCACGCTGGATTTTATGCTGAACATACCGGCTGACAGCTTGCTTTCCGGGAAAATCGATACTGAAAACATGGGCATTATCGGATACTCCCAGGGCGGCGCGGGAGCGATCTGCGCGCTGACCAATTATGAAAACGGCAAGCGCTACAAGACCATTTTCACCGGAAGCGCAGCCTATCCCACGCTGGCAAAAAATATGGGCTGGGAGTATGACACGTCTAAGGTCACGGTTCCCTGTTTCATGTGTGCCGGTACCGGGAAATCGGACGACTCCGGCAGCGACCCCGAGAAGGGCTTCGGCGGTGTTTCGCCCCTGTCCGCTCTCGTCGAAAACTACAATAAAGTTCCCGACAGCGTCATGAAAATCCGCGCCAGAGCCGTCGGTGCAGAGCATGAGCAGATGCTCGCCCGCTCGGACGGATACATGACCGCCTGGATGCGGTATCAGCTCGCAGGCGATGAAGAGGCCGGAGGGGTGTTTTTGGGGGAGGATGCCGAGATCCTCCACAACAGCAACTGGCAGGATGTGGAGAAGAACAGATGAACGGGAAAACACAGAAAAAGAAGCAACCCTTTCTGATCCTTCTCGGAATCCTGGTGGCTGTTCCGGCGATAGGAGCGTCGATTCTTCTGACGCACACACAAATGATCGTAGGAGCGATCCAAAAGCTGTCGGCGAATACGGTGAATACAATAAACTCCTATGAACCTCTTGCAGCGCCCACAGCAGGCGTAAAGGACAACGGGCAGTATATTATGACCGAAATCCGGTATTCCGAACATTACCCGAACAGTTTTCTGGACATCACCTACCCGGATGAAGACCGGGATGCGCCGCGGCCCACTCTGATCTACTTTCACGGCGGCGGATTCTTCGGCGGCAGCAAGAGTGTCGGAGATCCCCTTGCCGGCAGCGATGCGACCGCCTTGCTGGACGACATCTGCGCGGAAGGGTTCAATCTCGTCAACGTCGATTACGTTCTGGTCCCCGAATACCATTTTCCGGATCCGCTGATTCAAGCCAACGAAGCCTTTCGGTTTTTGATGGATCATGCGGCCGAATACCATCTGAACATGAATCGGGTGGTGATCATGGGATCGTCCGCGGGAGCGATCATCACGAGCCAGCTCTGCAGCCTGATTACCAATCCGGATTATGCGCAAGCTCTGGACATTTCTCCTGTGCTGAAGCCAGAGCAGATCATGGCTGTCGTGCTCGACGATGCGCCTCTCGTTTACGATCAGTTTTCTCTGGGTACCAAAGTCCTGGTAGGCAATTATGTGAAAGGTTCCATTTTCCTGACCAGGGATGAAATACGGGAGTATAACAACATCCTCTGGATCACCCCGGATTATCCGCCCGCTGTTCTGCTCGGCAGTGAATACCATGTCGATATGCGGTCCATGCATGATGCGCTGACCGAGGCCAATGTCTCTCATGAGTGGATCGATCCTTTGGCGGAGCTGAACCTTCAGATGCCGCACTGCTTTGTTGCGTCAGAACGGATAGACGCAGTGGCAAAAGACGCGTTTGACAGGATGATGAGTTTTATAAAACAACATGTGGAATAAACCATCTGAGGTGAAAACCGGTTTTGACCTGATGGTATTATGAAGGATGTTCCTTTTAGCCCCTATCATGTGATTTATATAGGCTCAGCATTTTCGCCGCAGACGAAAATGCCATCCTTGCGCTCCGGGCGGTAATGTGATACAATCACCTCGCCACCTGGCAGAAAGGAGCGCGCCATGATCGAGTATATTCCCTGCGGCGACTATTTCATCCCGAACCTCAAGTTTCGGAAAACCCCGCCCATCGACAAATACGGACGGATGCGGAAACGCTTTCTCGAAGAGCACAGGTCGTTTCTGTTTAACAAGCTGATCTTATCGGAATCCCTGTTCCCACATCTTCTGGAAATCGAGGCCGCCGCAAACCGGCGCATCGAAGGAATCCTCCCCGCCCTCATGAAAGACGCGGGCGTCACCGAAAATCTGAAAGACGCCGATCCTATGAAATGGGTCGGGCTCATGAATACCTGCCATGCACAAGCGGAGGAAATCGTACTCGCGGAATTGATTTACAGCTGAAACTTATAGCAAATCCCCGGAAAGTTCGTCTTTCCGGGGGTTTTTCATCATCCAGAACAACCGGTATCTTTTCCGATACCGAGTATCAAGAAAAATCGTACTTGACGGAGTACCGCGCGCATGGTATAATCCTATCAGTTCAATAAAGTGACCGGAGGATGGAATGGAGAAACAAACAACGCTGGAAGAGCGGTTCGGGCTGTGTCCCTACGCAACGGCGCAGAGCCTGATCTCCGGCAAGTGGGCGGTGCTGATCCTTCACTATCTGGAGGACGGGCCGGTCCGCTTCAACGATCTGCTCCGGAAAATGCCGAAGATGACCCACGCGACGCTCTCCGTCCAGCTGAAATCTCTCGAGGAGAGCGGACTGGTGAACCGCGTCCAGTATGAGAGCATCCCTCCGCGGGTGGAGTATTCTCTCACGGAGATCGGGCGGAAATTCCATCCCGTCATCGCCGCCATGGAAACGTGGGGAAACGAATACATCGCGCAAATGCACAGCGAAGAGGCGCGGAAAGAAGGAACCGACAAATGAGCCTGACCGGAATCGTTTACAGACCGCCGTATGAAGCGGATTCCCTGCTTCTGGAGGTGACGCGCGGGTGCAGCCACAACAAATGCACGTTCTGCTATATGTACCCGGATATCCCCTTTTCCGTCTGCCCGATGGAGCAGGTGGAGGCAGACATTGAAAAAGCCGCCCGGATCCGTCCCGACGTGGAGCGGGTCTTTCTCGAGCACGGGGACGCCTTCGTTCTGTCCGCGGACCGTCTGTCGGCGATTGCGGACGCGATCCACCAAAGACTCCCCAGGGTAAAGACCATCGCCATGTACGCCTCGATTCAGAACATCCGGCACAAGACCGACGCGGATCTTCTGCGGCTCAAAGAATGCGGGATCGGCGGGCTGGACATCGGGGTGGAGAGCGGGCTGGACGCGGCCCTCGCCTATATGAACAAAGGTCACACGGCGGCGGAGGCGCGGGAACAGCTTCTTCGTCTGACCGAGGCGGGGATCCCCTATTCCTTCAACGCGATCCTCGGGTGTGCCGGGTCGGAGCTGTGGCGGGAAAACGCGGACGCGACGGCGGAGCTTATCAACGCGGTACAGCCCCATCTCCTGTTCGTCGGGACCCTGCACGCTGCTCCCGGATGCCGGCTGTACCGGGACATGAAAAGCGGCGCGTTCCGGGAATGCACCACGGGCCAGCTTCTGGACGAGCAGGAGCGGCTGATCGAACGGCTGGACCTTTGCGACACCGTCTACTTCGGCTCGCATCCGTCCAATATCGTCCCCATGCAGGCCCTTCTGCCGGAGCACAAGCCGGAAATGCTGGAGATCCTCCGCGAAACCCGCGAACAGCTCCGCGGCCGTCTGGATCAGTTCCCGGTCCGCGGCGGCGAAGGCTCGATTCTGAACCGATAAACTCAACCCATATACAGGAGGAAACGAAAATGGCAGAAACACTGACCACCCTGAAGACGCGCCGGAGCTGCCGCGCGTACAAGCCCGACCATGTAGAGGAGGAAAAGCTGAACGCGATTCTCGAGGCAGGGACCTATGCGGCAACCGGCATGGGAAAACAGTCCCCCATCATCCTCGTCGTGAAGGATCCCGCGGTCCGCGAAAAGCTGGCGAAGCTGAACGCGGCGGCGATGGGCATGAACATCGATCCCTTCTACGGCGCGCCGGAGCTTTTGGTGGTGCTGGCAAATAAAGCCGTTTCGACGTATCTCTATGACGGCAGCCTCGTCATGGGCAACATGATGAACGCGGCGGCGGACCTCGGCGTTGCGAGCTGCTGGGTGCACCGCGCGAAGGAAGAGTTCGAAAGCGAAGAAGGACGGGCAATTCTGAAAGAACTCGGCATCGAAGGGGATTATGAAGGGATCGGCAATCTGATCCTTGGATACGCCGCCGGACCCGCTCCTTCTCCCGCGCCGAGAAAGGAGGATTATATCTGCTGCGTCTGAATTTCTCTGTGCCCTTAAAGATACATAACTCAAACTTCCCACACCACATTCCCCTCCAACCCGGAGCAGAATAAGGGTTACGCCGCACACAGACAGTTTCTGAGGTGCTCGGGCAGGCGGGAAGGCATATCGTTCATGAGCGCGGTGATCTGCTCGTCCGTCGCGTGAAAGATTTCACGTACGCTATCGATGAGCGTTGAAACGATCAGGGATAATGCGTGATCGAACGTGATGTCCGCAAGCTCGTCCACGACAGCGTAGAATAAGTCACCTATAGCAATCCGCTCAAATACTCGCACAATCAAGGTGAACGTTGTTCTTTTCTCCTTTATCGAGGAGAAAAGAACCAAAAGAGGAACTCCCTTGAA
>CACYWX010000025.1 GCA_902778205.1 uncultured Ruminococcus sp.
CCCGGAGCAGGTCCAGGATGATGTCGCTCTTGAAGATCCGGTCGTAGGAGGCCTTCATGCAGTTCAGGGTCTTGCCGCGGACCGGGATGATGGCCTGAAACTCCGCGTTCCGGGCCAACTTGCAGGAGGTCATGGCGGAGTCGCCCTCCACGATATAGACCTCCCTCTGCTCCGGATCCTTGGACCGACAGGCCACGAACTTCTCCACCCGATGGGCGGCGTCCATGCCGGAGGACAGCTTCTTCTTCAGATCCAGCCGGGTGTTCTCCGCCTGCTCCCGGGACCGCTTGTTCACCAGCACCTGATTGCAGAACCGGTCGGCGTCCGCGGGATTCTCGGCGAAGAAGTACTCCAGCTGATTCTTCAGAAATTCGTTCATGGCGTCGGCGATGAACGTGTTGGTGATGGCCTTTTTGGTCTGGTTGGCGTAGGAGGGACGGGTGGAAAAGCTGCTGGTCACCAGGATCAGGCAGTCCTCGATGTCCGGGAAGGTGATCTTCGACTCGTTCTTGTTGTACTTTCCCGTGGCCTTGAGCCTCTTGTCCACCGCGGAGACGAAGGACAAGCGGACGGCCTTGTCGGGGGATCCGCCGTGCTCCAGCCAGGAGGAATTGTGGTAATGCTCGATCATGCGGACGGACTTCGACACGCACCAGGCCACGTCGGCCACCAGCTTGTAGTCGTTCATGTCCGCCCGGTCGCGGCCCTTGGTCTCCAGATGGAAGAAGGCGATCTTCGTCTCGGCGGTGTCCCCGGCGATCTCGGCCACGTAGTCCGTGATGCCGTTCTCGTAGAAGAATTCCTCCGTGTCGAAGGTCCCGCCGCTCTTCTCCCAGCGGAAAACGAACCGGATCCCCGCGTTCACCACGGCCTGCCGCTTCAGCATGTCCTCGTAGTATTCCCGGGGGATGTCGATCTCGGTGAAGACCTCCAGATCGGGCCGCCATCTCTGGACGGTGCCGGTGCGGCGGTTCTTCTTCGTCAGAGGCTCCACCTTCAGCTCCGTCACCGGTTCTCCCTTCCGGAAGGAAATGGAGGACACATTGGTCCCGTCGTAGGAGGACACCTCGTAGAACTCCGAGGCGTACTGGGTGGCGCAGGCTCCCAGACCGTTTAGGCCCAGGGAGTACTCATAGGCCGAGCCGCCGGAGTTGTTGTCGTACTTGCCGCCGGCATAGAGCTCGCAGTAGACCAGCTCCCAGTTCCAGCGGCCCTCTCCCTCGTTCCAGCCCAGGGGCACGCCCCGTCCGAAGTCCTCGATCTCCACGGAACGGTCGGCGTAGGCGGTGATGTTGATGACGTTTCCGTAGCCCTCCCGCGCCTCGTCCACGGAGTTGGAGAGGATCTCGAAAACGGAATGCTCCGCGCCCTCCAGACCGTCCGATCCGAAGATGACGGCGGGACGCTTCCGGACCCGGTCGGGACCCTTCAGGGAGGTGATGGATTGGTTGTTGTAGGCTTCCTTGTTTTCTTTCTTTTTCATGGAGCTCGGGGTTTACCGGATTGCCAGGGGCAGGATGGGCGTTCCGTTGGCGTTGGTGATCTCGGCCACCAGCAGGGTGGTCTTGGTCAGCATGGCCTGCACCAGCTGCGGGCAGTTCTTCTTGAACTCCTCCGCCATGTCGATGGTCTTCCAGTCCACCTCGCCGCGGGTGCCGGGATTGAACACCAGCATGACGGAGAAGGAGACGGACAGGGTGAAGGGGCCCTCGGGCTCGAAGGACAGGGTGCGGTTGTAGGTGATCTTCACTCCGGCGTTCCCCACCAGCTGCGCCACGATGGTGTCCCGGGCGTTCAGACGGAGCTGTCCGGCCTGGGGACGGCTGACCTCGTAGCTGACGTTCTCCAGCATGATGTGGCGCTCCGCCAGGAAGTAGCGGTTGAATTCAAAGCCGTCGGGGGTGTGATAGCGGGGCTTCTCCGGCGCGGGCACGGCGGCGGGCGTCTCGGGAACGGGAGCCTCGGAGGCGGTGACGACGGGTTCCGTTTCGGCGGGCTTTTCGGCCTCGGGCGTCTTCTCCTGAGCCGGAGCGGTCATTTCCTTGTCTTTTTCCTTATCGTTGTTCTTGTCGGCGTTTCTTTTGAAGAGAGGCATGTTGTGATTCCTTTTCGTCTTTATATTGTTGCGGACCGCCGGTTCCGATCCCGGGGCGGCCGGTCCGGTGTTCCGCACGGGGATTATTTCATGATCCGCAGGATGCTCCAGCCGTTTTCCTCCCGCCAGCAGGCGATGAGTCCGGAGGAGACCTGAGAGATCGCGTCGTAGGTGAAGGGGAGGACGATGTTTCCCTCGGTGTCGATGAGGCCCCAGCGTCCGTCCTCGGTCTTTAAGGGAGCGAGGCCGCCGATGAAGGGACCGCCGCCGCCGAAGATGGGCTGCGCGATCCATTCGCCGGTGACGGCCTGGACGCCGTACTTCCCGTCCCGGGACAGGAGGAGACGTCCTTCGGAGTAGCCCTCCAGCTTGTAGCCCACGGGCAGCTCGTATACGGTGCCGTCCTCCCGGATCAGGGCGTCGTATTCGTCCACCACCTTGATCTGGGAGCCGGTGTAGCCCGTCCGGAGGAAGTACCGCCAGAAGTCGATGATCTGCATCCGGACCCGCACCAGGCCGTGGTCGAAGTAGAAGGAGCCGATGGATTCCTTGCCAAAGGAATAGGGAGGCTGACAGGAGGCGAACACGCGGCGCTTCTAGCACAGCACCGAGCGGTCGATGCCGCTGTTGCTGACGAACCAGCCGTCCTCGTAATGGGTCTGGTTGGTCTCCTTTTCGTAGTAGGGGAAGAGCGGAATGCCGCCCAGCTCCATGTTCCGGTAGTACGGAGTGGGCAGTGGCTCCGCCGCCGTGACAGCCGCGACGCCGCCGGTGAAGGGCAGGGCCGTCCGATACTGATACGGGGTCAGATAACCGTCCTCCGGTTCGGGCTCGGGCTCCGGCTCGGCTTCCTCCGGATTTTCAGGATTCTCCGCGTTTTCGGCGTCCTCCGGAGGCTCCGGATTTTCCGGGTTCTCCGCCTCGTCCGCCGCGGGCTCTTCCTCCGGTTCCGGCTCGGGCATATACTCCAGCGGGATCCGGTAGCCGTAAAGCCCCGTTTCCTCGTCCCGGTCCAGATACACCCGGTCCGTGTCCGTGCGGCCGTAATCGGCGGGATAGTCGAAGTTCAGACCTCGCCCGTCCAGCTCCGGGTCGTAGTCGCTGAGGACGAAGTTCTTTCCGTCCGCGGACAGGTGGAAGTACACGAAGGTGCCGTTGGAGCGCGCCCGCATGAAGAGGGGTCTGTCCTCCCGGTCCCTCGCGAAGGCGGGCTCGTACCGGCCGGTGGTGAAGGAGCAAAGCAGGACGCCGTCCGCCGACACGATCACCGTCTTGTCCCCGTTCTCGATGAGCAGATAGCCCATATAGGGCTCCACGGCGGGACGCTGTTCGATATAGGTGTAGGGACGGGTCACGAACTCGCTGTCCTCGTTGGTGGGATCCACGGCCTCCAGCCGGTAGGAGGTGGCGTGGCGCCAGGTGTCGCTGTAGGTCTCGGGCAGCTGAAAGTCAAAGGTCAGCTTGCCGAGGATGTGCCGCCCCGGCGTGTAGACCGTTTCCTGAGAGGCGAAGCTCCGCCCGGCCTGCATCAGTTCCGACGCAGTGGCTACCCGGACCCTTTCGTCGGGCAGCTCGGAGGCGTCGAACACCAGCCGCAGATTGGTGGGAGGCGTCTTCCCGGCGTCGTTCCCCGCGTCGGAGGATCCGGCCGTCACGGCCTGCGCGTCGCCCGCACCGCCGGTCTGCCCGCCGTCCGCCGGAAGAGTCCCGGTGCCGCCGGAGGACGCCGCGGGATCCGATGCGGGATCGGTCAGGAGCACGTCCGGCACGGAGGCGAAGGGATCCTCGTAGGCGGAGGCCAGATGCTCCCCCTCCCGGAGCAGATCCAGCTGGTCCTTGTAACGGTTGAGGAAGGAAAAATCATAATACCCGAGGTAGTAGAGCACCACAAGAAAAGCCGCGCCGAATACCAGCGTGAACAGCAGAAGGGACCGGACCGGTCTTGTAAGCTTGCTCCAGAAATATCTCATGGCAGATTGTTCCGTTATTTGTGGTATTTGCCTCCCGCGCCGATCTCGCCCGCCCGGTAGATCTGCTCGAGGAGCATGACCCGGAAGAGCTCGTGGGGGAAGGTCATGGGGGATACGGACAGCCGGAGGGCCGCCTTTTGCTTGACGCGCTCCGACAGACCGCAGGACGAGCCGATCACAAGGCACAGCTCGCCGGCTCCGGTCTGGGCGGTCCGGCTGATTTTCTCCGAGAACTCCTCGGAGGACATGGTCCGCCCCTCCACGCACATGGCCCAGAGGACGGCGCGCGGCGGGACGGCCCCCAGGATGCGGTCCGCTTCCCGGTCAAGGGCGGCGCGGATGTCTCCCGGGGATGGGGAGGCCGGAAGAGGCTCGGGCTTCAGTTCGTCCACGGTGAGGGAATAAAATCGCGCGATGCGCCTGGCGTATTCCCCCGCCGCTTCCCGGAAGGACGCCTCCGTCAGCTTCCCCATGGCGATGATTCGTATTTTCAGCATGGCGGGACCTCAGCCGAGGAACGACAGCTCGATGTAGCTCAGCAGCAGCGTCACGACGATGGGCATGAGGATATACATCAGACTGCGGGCCCGGGCGCGGTTGGCGGGCAGCTTCCGGAGAAAGTCCGCCTTCTTCTCGGGCGTCCAGCGGTCCGGCAGATCCTCCTCCGCGTATTCCGTGCGTCCCAGGGTGAAGCCGTTCAGGATATAGAAGGCGACGAACAGCGCCACCACCGCGATCCCGTACAGGGCGGTCCCGGCGTAATAGATCCAGGGCATGGAGAAGGCGTCCGCCAGATGGATGATGAAACGGAGAAGCGCGTAGGTCAGAACGAATCCGGCGAACAGAAGCCCCACTTTGCGGAGGGTATCCTTCGGGTTGAGCTTCATTCCGTCGTCCCTCTCAGAGGATCCGGCAGGCGCCGTTCTTCCGCACGCTCAGGATGTGGCAGGCGCCCGCTCCGAACACGGCGTCCATCTTCTCCCGGTACGCCGCGGTCAGCCCGGAGGGCACGAAGGCCTGAATGGTGCCCGCGAAGCCGCCGCCATGGACCCGGCAGACGCCGCCCGTGCCGCGGAGGAAGTCCTCGGTCAGGCAGAGCGCCAGGGACAGCCCCTGCTCCTCCACGTTGATGGTCGTATAGACGTTCTGCAGGAACTTGAAGCTGGAATTTCCGGAGGCGGTGACGCCGGCCTTGAAGCCCTCGATGTCCCCGGCCTTCAGCGCCTCCACCTGTGCCGCCACCCGCTCGTTCTCAGCGAAGAAGTGGTAGGCTCTCAGAATGGCGCGGTCGCCCAGATAGGTCCGCAGGTACTTCCCGTGGCAGGCCAGCAGCTCGTCCAGGGCCTCCTTGGAGGACTCTCTCAGGACGGAGACGCCCAGCTCCTTCGCCACAGCCTTCATCTCGGCGGGCACGGAGGCGTAGTCGGCGTTCAGGTTGGCATGGTTTCCGCCGGTGTTGACGATGCAGAGACGGTATCCGGCGGCGGTCAGGTCGAAGTCCAGCTTCTCGATGACGGGAGAGGAGGGATCCTTGAAATCGATGGTGATGAAGCCGCCCACCGCGCAGGCCGTCTGGTCCATGAGGCCGCAGGGCTTGCCGAAGTAGACGTTCTCCGCGAACTGGGACATCTTGGCGATCTCCACGTTGGAGACGGCCCCGCCGTTGTAGAGGTGGTTCAGGATGTTGCCCACCATGACCTCGAAGGCCGCGGAGGAGGAAATGCCGGACCCCTTCAGCACGTTGGAGGTGGTGTAGGCGTCAAATCCGCCGATTTTGTATCCGGCGTTCAGGAAGGCCTTCTCCATGCCCGCGATGATGGCGGCGGAGGTGAAGAAGTCCGCCTCGTCCGGAGCGGCGATCTTTGAGGGATCCACCACGTCCTCCGGGAAGCCCTCGGACTGGATGCGGATCACCCCGTCGTCCGTGGGCTTGGCGACGGCCAGAATATCCAGGTTCACGGAGGCCGCGATGACCCGTCCGTGGTTGTGGTCGGTGTGGTTGCCGGAGATCTCGGAGCGTCCGCCCACGGAGTAGAGGGACAACTCACCGTCGCCGTATTTGGCGAGGAAGGCGTCGGCGGCCTTCGCGTACCGCTCTCTCTGAGCCGGCACGGCCTCGGGGGAGACGGAGAGTCCGTCGGTGAGCGCGGAATCGATCCCGCCCTCCAGAATGGTCTTTTTCAGTTCAGCTGCCGTCATGGGGATTCCCCTTTCAGAGATCACAATGAATTCCGGCCGAAGCCGGTGATATGTACAAGAAACAGTATACCACAAATCCGCCGCATTACAAGAGACGGATTGTAAATATTGACTCCGCGCCGTTCACAGAACCTCTCCGGAGGACGAAAACACAGCAACTCCTTCCCGGGGAACCGCAGTCACCGCCCGTCTGTGCCTCCCGACCGCCGCCGAAGCGATCCACACAACCCCCGACAGCACGAAGAGCACCGCTCCCGCGATCATCAGGATCAGACCGGTGCGGGACAGGTGTCCCATGACCGGCAGGTACACGATGTCGAAGGTGGACTCCAGCGCAACGCCCGCCGCTCCCAGAAGGGACGCCTTGTACGGAGCCGCCAGTGCCGGGGAGAAATACAGCGCCAGACCCGTCAGGGTCCATACCGCGCCGCTCACGGTCAGGGCCGGGAACAGCTTCATCCGGCATCCAACAAGCAGCAGTACGGCAAAGGTCAGAACGAAGGACAGCGCGAGGATCAGCGTGCCCATCGAGAGAAGCTCCCGGGCGGGCTTCAGCGCCTCCAGCCGGGACGTGAGGGCGCGTTCGTTGACATAGGACGCCAGTACCGCCATGGTGAAGGCCACGGGATCGCTGACAAACACCAGGGAGCCCTCCCCCGCCCCGGACACCGCCGCCTCCGCCGCGCTCCGCAGATCGATCTGGGGAACGGGTCCGTCGTCCAGAAGCCAGCCGCGGAACTCCAAGAACCAGTCCCCGAGGATGGCGTCGAAGCCCAGCTCGCGGCACAGGCCGTTGAACTGCTCGCCGGTGACGGAGAAGCCGTGGGGCGCGAAGGACTCGTTCAGCTGGTCCGGAATGGTGGTGAAGCCGCCGAAGCCGTCCGGAAAGCGGATGGACGCGAAATCCAGATTCTCCGCCGTCTCCCGGACAAAGGCCGGAGAGAGGGAGTCCCGGACGGAAAACAGGACCGCGGACACAAGGGACGCGACAAGGAGGCCCGCGGCGGACAGAACGGCCAGCAGAACGCACAGGACGCGGAGGAAGATTTTCATATACAGCCTCGGAAAAAGTCGATTCTTCTGATTTTATCATTATACCAAATCCGCGGGCATAATACAAGGGATCCGCCGCAAAATCCCCTCCGGGCGCCTTTGACAAAACAAACAGGACCCCGGAATGTGAGGTCCTGCTTTTCATGGGATCTGAAAATTACCGTCCGGTCAGCCCAGCACGATCTTGTAGCCGAACTGCTCCAGGATCTCGTTGATGGCCGGCTCCACCACCGGGAACAGGGCGTAGAAGGCCGCCGCGCCCACCACCGCGATCAGAACGACGCTGATCAGCACCATCAGCCACACGCCGCGTGCAAAGCTCTTCTTGGCGTTCTTCCGGCATCCGCCGCAGGCCCAGACGATGAGCAGGATCAGGTTCACCACCGGAATGCCCAGCAGGAGGAAGATCCCTACCCAGCCCCAGGCGCGGATCGGCTCCTCCGGCGTGCCCTTCAGATCGTCCGCTGATCGCGGATAGGCGGAGGACGCCGCTCCGGGAACATAGGCCGCGGCCGGGGCGGACTGGACCCCTACCAGCTGATTCACCGGACGCGCGGCCGCCGGAGCATACGCCGCCTGCGGGGGAACATAGGAGCTTCCCGGATGGGTCGTCCCTGCGGCGGGAGCGGCCTGATTTGCAGGGCGGGGCATCTGCGGATTCTGCGCGGGCGCCTGCTGAGCCTGGAACGCCCCCTGGGCAGGCTGTGCGGGCGCGGAGGTCTGCGGATTCTGTACGTGCGCCTGCGGATTCTGCACAGGCGGGATCGGATTTGCGGGGCCCTGGACCGGAACGGAATAGGAGGGCCGGTTCAGGACGGGCTCCTGGGGGATCGGATCCGAAGCCGGACGGGGCGGCTCCTGAACCGGCTCGTTCTGATCGGGCTTCTGCTGAACGGGCTCTTCGGACTCTTCTTTCAGAGGCTCCTCGGGGGTGTTCTCCGGACGGGGAGCGGGCTTTTCCTCCTTCTTCACCGTCGGGAAGGGCGTGCCGCATTCCGTGCAGAATTTGCTTTCCTCCGGCATGGCCGCGCCGCAGTTTTCACAGTATTTTACGCTCATGGTTCGTCTCCTTGCCTCAGATTTGATGCAGTCGGACTGTTTCCTGTCTGTATTGTACCATAAATCCCGCCTTTTGTCACCCCTATTTTTAGGGAATGCGCGGAAAGTTCCCGGAAATCCCGCGCTCCGGACGCCCTTTTCCGTCTCGATCCTCAAAAAACCTCTCTTGACGGCCCGGAGGAAATCGATTATAATGGATGCGGAACCCGGCAGTAAACGCTCTTCCAAGGAGGGTACATATGGAAACCTGCAAGGTATCGGTCCGCGTCGGGACCATGACCATCCCCACCTATCCCGAATCGGATTACGAAACGCTCCCCATGTTCGCCGAAACCCGTAACCATCAGGGCACCTCGGGCAATCCCTTCCCCAACGCCGTCACCTCCTCCCCCTGCGCGGAGACGCCCGTGGACGTGGTCTACGACGCCGTCACGCTGGAGAACCGCTGGCTGGAGATCACCGTCCTCCCCGGGCTGGGCGGCCGCATCTTCTCCGCCCGGGACAAGCGGAACGGATACGACATCTTCTACCGCCAGCACGTGATCAAGCCCGCCCTCATCGGGGATCTGGGCTCCTGGATCTCCGGCGGCGTGGAGTTCAACTGGCCCTTCCACCACCGTCCCGCCACCTACATGCCCGCGGACTGGTCCGTGGAGGAGGGGGAGGACGGCTCCGCCACCGTCTGGCTCTCCGATTCCGATCCCTTCTACCGGATGCGCGGCACCGTCGGCGTCCGTCTGTATCCGGACCGGATGTACCTGGAAACCGCCGTCCGCGTCACCAACCGCACCGAGCTGCGCCATCCCTTCCTGTGGTGGGAAAACGCCGCCGTCTCCGTCAACGGACAATACCGGCTCTTCTTCCCCCATGACGTGGACCACGTGGTCCATCACTACCGCTCCTGCTCCGCCTCGTGGCCCATAGCAAAGGGAAACTACGGCGGCTGCGACTTCGGGGACGGAACCGACATCTCCCGCATCGCCAACGCGCCCCACGCCACCTCCTATTTCGCCGCTCCCTCCCGCTTCGATTTCTTCGGAGGGTACGACGAGGGCCGGGACGCCGGGGTCATGCACGTGGCGGACCATCACATCGCCCCCGGCAAGAAGATGTTCACCTGGGGCCAGGACCAGAACGCCCGGGACTGGGAGAAGAAGCTCACGGACACGGACGGCCCCTACTGCGAGCTCATGGCCGGCACCTACACCGACAACCAGCCGGACTTCACGTGGCTGGAGCCCTATGAGACCAAGTCCTTCAGCCAGTACTGGATCCCGCTGATGAAAACCGGCATTCCGGATTACGCGAACCTGTCCTGCGCGGTGCGTGTGAACGGGGACGGGATGACGCTCCAGACCACTCGACCGGCCGGCGCTCTCCGCGTGACCGTCACAGCCGGCGGGGAATGCCTGCTCGACACCGCCGCAAACTGCGAAGAACCAGCCCTGCTTACCTTCGATCTGCTCCGGCCGGTGCGGGACGGAGAGGCCTGGACCGTCCGCATCCTGGACGGCGGGGAGGAGCTCTGCCTCTACACCAATGAAGCCTTCCCGAAGCAGGAGCCCCGCCTGATCCACGGCTATCCCCTGCCCGCGGATGTGAAGAGCCCCTTCGAGGCCTTCAATCTGGGCGAGCATCTGATCCAGTACCGGGATCCCCGCTCCGACGCCGAGGTCTATTTCCGCCGGGCGCTGGAGCTGGATCCCTCCATGGTTCCCGCCGCCCTGTCCCTGGCCGAATGCCATATCGGCCGCGGCCTGTACGCGGAGGCGGAGGATGAGCTGACAAAGGCCCTCGCCTGCCTGAACGCCATGAACCAGAATCCGGAATGCGGACGGGCGTACTATCTGCTGGGCCTCGCCCTGGAACGGCAGGGACGCTTCGCCGAGGCGTACGACCGGTACCGCAAGGCCGCCTGGAGCCGGGACACCGCCCCTGAAGCCCTGACCCGCGCCGCCGTCCTGGCCTGCCGCCGGGGAGACTTCGCGGACGCGGAACGGCTGGCCGAGGGAGCGGTACGGCGCGGCGCGGACGCTCAGGCGAAATCCGTCCTGATTCTGGCCTCCTCCCGTCTCGGAAAGCCCACACCCTTCTCTCCCCGTCCCGGTGACGCGCCGGACAGCGATCTGGGCTGGGCTTACGTCTCGGCGGGCGCGATGGACGAGGACGCCTTCTTCGCCTCCGCCGCCCGGGTGGACGAGACCGTGCTGGACGTGGCTTCGGATCTTCGGGAAGCCGGATTCGACGAAGAAGCCGCCCGTCTGCTGGGATCTGCCGTCCGCCGGAATCCGGACTGCTCCGCCATGGTGTACTATCTGGCCGGGAGGGTACCCTCCCGCCTGTCCGTGGGACGCCGGTTCCCCAGCCGCCCCGCCGAGGCCGAAGCGCTGGAAAACGCTCTCCGGACCGATCCGGACGATCTCTTCGCGCGGTATCTGCTGGGCGTGCTCCGGTATGGTCAGCGGCGGTACGGCGAGGCGGAGGCTCTGTGGACCGACGAGGAGCACCGGGCACCCCTGAGAGGACGCGCCCTCTGCCTCTGGAGAAGGGGTGAGAGAGGAGCCGCCGTGGAGCTTCTGAAGCAGGCCCTCTCCGCCGCGCCCTTCTGCCCGGAGGAGGACCGCCCCGAGGAGAATGCCGTCGTGTGGGAATGCGCCTATCTGATGAACGCGGAGGGCGCGGATCCCGGCGAAACGGCCTCCCTGATCCTGGCCCACACGGACCGGAGCGATCTGCGGGACGACACCGCCATGGAGCTGTGCAAGGCCTGGAGCCGCGGCGGGGAGCCGGAATCGGCCCTGAACCTGCTCCGCACCCACCACTTCCGCCCCGGCGAAGGAAGCGAGGCCGCCATCGCCATGCGGTACATCGACGCCCAGTGCGCCCTGGGGGACAAGCTGAAAAAGGCCGGAGACCTGACCGCCGCCCGTGACGCCTATGCCGCCGCCAAATCCATCCCGGACTGGCTGGACGGCTCCATCGGGGGCGAGGGTCCCTTCCTCCGGGCCATGCTGGGCGAGGCGGAGTGCAGGAAGGAGCTGTCACCGGACGATCCTGAAGAGCTCCGTGCCGCGGACGAGGTGATCTCCCACGTGGCGGACGCCTCACCCGACGCCCTGCTCCGCGCCCGTCTGTATCTCCGCGTCGGCCGGATCGAGGACGCGAAGACTCTCCTCGAAAAGAAGAAGGCCGACTGGACCGCCGAGAGAGACCGGGAGGACAGCGGCTACTACGCCTCCCAGCCCGCCTATCTCTCCTATCTGGAGCCCTCCGCCGCCGAACGGAACCGCCGGTTCTCCCCCCTCATCGCAAAGGCCGACGAGCTGCTGAAAACCCTTGACTGAAGTGCAGACACACTATGATACAGCAACCGGACTCCCCGCTCCGACCGCGCGTCGGAAAACGGGGAGTCCGGTTTTTCATGCGTTTGTTATCCGAGGAATTCCGGCGGCTCCGCTCCTCCGCAGACAGCGTTCAGCTGGCGGACCAGATAGCGGTATCTCTGCTTCTCCGCCTCCGTGGCGTGGTTCAGCGTCACGAACGCGCCGGGATCCGCCCCGTCCTCCGCGTCAGAGCGGGTGATCTTGTAGGTGACGGTTTCCGCGGCCCCGAAGTCGAAGGTCTCGTCCTTCCAGGAGCCTCCGACAACGCCCTCCGCGGCCTTCTCGTAGACCGGGGAGCTGTCCGCGGCGCGCCATACGGTCACGGGCTCAGGGAAGTCCCATTCCAGGTTCAGCGTCCTGTCCGCACGGAGAGTGTCCGGCACCGGCTTCTTCTCCCGGGCGGGAATGCCCGTGACGCGGTAGGTCTTCCCGGCCTCCGTGGGGAATTCGATCCGGTTCAGCCCATCCGCCGTGTGGGGGAACGGGATGTCCGCCGCCGCGACGCCGGGATACCGGAGCCTGCAGGCCTCCCCTGCCAGGGAGTGAACGGTCAGGGTCACGGCGCCTCCGTTCTTCCATTCACAGTCCACGGTGAAGCCGCCCCGCGCCGCCAGCCCGGAGAAGGAGCCCTCGGACCATGCGTCGGGCAGACTGGCCAGAGGCGCAATCTCCCCCTCGTGGCTCTGCAGGAGCATTTCCGCCGCGCCCGAGGTCCCGCCGAAGTTCCCGTCGATCTGGAACGGCGGATGGAAGTCCCAGAGATTGGGCAGGGTCCGCTTCCCGATCAGGTTGCCGTACAGCCGGTACGCCCGGTTTCCGTCGCCGGTCCTGGCCCATGCGTTGAGCCGGTGCGCCAGAGCCCATCCGGTGGATTCGTCGGAGCGAAAATCCAGGGTCCTCTTCGCCGCGTCCAGCCAGGCCGGGGGTCCTTCTGCCGATCTGCGTGCCCGGATAGAGCCCCACCAGCTGGGAAATGTGGCGGTGCCGGTATTCGCCCACCTCGCCGTAGAACCGCTCCTCCCGGTATTCCCGGATCTGGCCGCTCCATCCCACCTGCACGGGATCGTACCGGCCGATCTGACGCCGGACCTCCCCGATGACGGGCAAATCCTCCTCCGGGAGGGTATCCTCCCCCAGAAGCTCCGCGCATTTCAGCAGATCCAGCCCGTTCTCCTTTATCATCTGCTGGTCGAAGGCGCATCCCACCGTGTGGTAATACTGCACCGGATTCGTCCAGTTGTTGCAGATGATCTGCTCGGGAGACGCGGAGAACACGGAGAGGAACAGCCCGTCATACTCCCGCACCACCCGGAGCAGATGCTTCGCCATGGACAGAAGCGCCGGATAGGTCACCTCCCGCAGGACCCGACGGGATCCCGTGAAGGCGTACGCCTCCCAGAACAGCTTGGAGGTCAGCCCGCCGGTGCCCGGTCCGGAGTGGCCGCCCGGTCCGCTGATCCCGTAGGCGTAGCTGCCCGTGCCGATGGTCCAGCCGCAGCCGCCGGGCTCGTCGGTGTACTTCTCCGGAACCGTGGCCTTCACGTACTGCCGCGCGTATTCCTCCGCCGCGGGCCGGAACGCCAGATTGAAGTCCCGGTAGGCGTCGAAGGTCTCCCCGAGATTGGTGGGAAAGGCCGGCCAGTAGTTCATCTGCACGTTGATGTTGTGCCAGTAGCCGCTGCCCCACGGGGATCGGTCGTGGCAGTTCCACACCCCCTGCAGATTGGCGGGCAGGCATCCGGGACGGGACGACGAAATCAGAAGATACCGTCCGAACTGGAAGTAGAGGACCTCCAGATACCGGCTCGGCTCTCCCCGTCCGTAGGCTTCGAGCAGGGCGTCGGTGGTCTTCTCCGGGACCTCGGTCTCCCCGAGCTCCACCTCCACCCGCCCGAAGAGCGCCGTGTAGTCCGCCGTGTGCCGCGCATACAGCTCCTCATAGGAGAAGCCGGACGCCGCGTCCATATATCCCGTCACCCGGTCATGGGGATCGAAATCCCGCAGCTTCTTTTGGTTGTCCCGCTCCAGAAACACCTCCGGCCTCAGCTCGTAGTTGGTGCCGCAGCAGAAGACGAACCACGTGTCGGAAGCGTCCCGGATCCGCAGTCCGCCGTCCTCCGCCGTCACCTGCCCGTCGGAAAAGACCCGGAGCTGGCCTTCGAAGCGGACGTTGTAGGCACACATGACCCCCGCCATGGTGATCCGGTCCCCGTCCGCCGTCACGGTCCCGCGCTTCTCCCGTCCCTCCTCCTCCGTCAAAAAGGGGATCTCCAGGGCCGCGGAAAAGGACACCGGCGCGGAGGTGCGGATCCGTCCCACCAGCGCGCGGTCCGGATAGGAGGCGAACACCTCCCTCTCCGCGTGAATGCCGCCGCAGTCGTACCGGACATACGCCGCCGCGCGGTTGAGATCCAGTCCACGCTCGTATCCCTCCGTCCGCTCAAAGGCATGAGGAAAGCGGAACCGGATGTCGGCAAAGCTGTTGAGCCCGCCCAGCGAACCGGGATTCTCCAGGGAGTTCTCCGTGATCTGGATCCGCTCCTCCTCCACTCCTCCGAACACGTTCCCGCCCATATGGGAATTGCCGATGGGCATGGAGTATTTCTCCCATCCCTCCTCGGTATCCGGCGCGGGCCTGTCGTACCGCAGCTTCAGTTCCATGAATCGTCCTCCTTATCCTGCGCACTCTCGCACGGCGCACTCCCGCGGAGCTTTCTCCGGGGCGCGCTTACTGCTTCGATTATACCACCCCGGACGCCTGCCGGTCAAGGGCTTCGCGCCATCTCTTTGTACTCATTGTCCGGATTTCTCCATCTTTTTACTTGCTTTTTTGGAGATTTTCCTGTATACTGAAACCGGAACGACCCTTTCGGGAAAGAAAAGAGGCGGCTGACATGATCGGACCGGGAAACCCTGCGGACAATCGGACAGTGCGGAGGCGGAGCCTGTTCCCCCTCTGCCTGCTTCTTCTGCTCCTTGCCTGCGCCTTGATCTGCGGATGCGGACAAAAGGAGACGGCGGATCCGGAGACAGGCGGAGAGGCTGAGACGGAGACGTCCGGTCCCGCTCCCTCCTGCACCATCGTGCGGGGAGACAACTCGGACAAGGCCGTCACGGAGGCCGCCGTGGCTCTCCGGAAGCAGCTGGAGGACCTGGGCATCGAAGCGGACATCAAAACCGACTGGGTAAAGCGGGGCGAGGACATGGTGCGGTTCCCGAACGAGATCCTCATCGGCCCCACCAACCGCCCGGAATCCGAAGAGCTGTACAGCCGTCTGGAGGGCGCGGAGCCTCCCTATGATTATCTGATCACCGTGGGGGACGTGAACCGTATCGCCGCCCCGGACGACACCGTGGGAGAAGCCGCCGCCGTATTCGCCGGGGAATACGCCGCATGGCTCCGGGACGGCGCGAAGCCCGGGGTGAAGGAGCTGGAAAAGGTGCACCGCTTCCCCGCCGACGGCATGACGCTGTTCGGAGCGGATCTCTCCGAATGGGCCGTGGTGGTCCCGCTGGAGTACACCGCGGAGGAGCGGGAGGACGCCCTGGCTCTGGCCGAGTGGTTCTACCGCGCCGCCGGACGCCGTGTCCCGGTTTCGGACAGCCGGGGAACCGCGCCGCACGCCATCCTCATCGGCACAGCCTCGCCTCTGACGCCGCGGAGCGATGATCTGACCTGCGCGGTCCGCTGGGACGGGGAGGATCTGCATATCGGAGGCGGCAATTACTGGGCCGACTGCCGGGCGCTGTACCGGTTTCTGGTGTACGACGCCCTGGGCTCCGACGGGGACTTCTCCCTGCCGGAGCAGCCTCCCGTGGATGTGATCCTGCCTGAAGAGGAGCTGGCC
Source organism: uncultured Ruminococcus sp. (assembly GCA_902778205.1). Taxonomy (GTDB): domain Bacteria; phylum Bacillota; class Clostridia; order Oscillospirales; family CAG-272; genus UMGS1696. The sequence continues at coordinate 15,608 of CACYWX010000025.1, forward strand.
GACACCTCTCTGAACCGCTTCTTCTCCCTGTCCGCCTGGTGTACCTCCGGGGATCCCTACGAGACGGAGGCTCTGGTGCGGCAGACCGCCGAGGCAGGCTTCACCAAAATCAGCGTTGCCGGGATCCGCGACGAGAAGCTGGCCCGGAGCATGATGAAGTGGTGCGCCGTCTGGGACCTTGAGATCCTCTGGACCGGGGTTTCGTGGGAGAATTTCGGAGAAGCGGCCTGGCGCAGTGTGGAAGAGGCCATGGACGCGCCCCATGTCTGGGGACTGTATCTCTGCGACGAGCCCAACGCCTCCGCCTTCCCCGCTCTCGCCGGATGCGTGGAGACCATGGCGGGCCTGACGGATCAGACGGCCTTCATCAATCTCTTCCCCATGTACGCAAACGAGACGCAGCTGGGCACTCCCACCTACCGGGAGCATGTGGAGCGATTCTTCGACACGGTCAACCCCCGCTGGGCCTCCGTGGACATCTATCCCTGCAACAAATCGGGGCTGTACGACGGCTACATGGAAAACCTCTCGATTGTGGCGGACGCCTGCCGGACCCGGAACGTCCCCTTCAGCGTGTATCTGCAGAGTGTGTCCTTTGCCGCCAGCAAGCGCACGCCCTCGGAGAAGGATCTGGAGTGGCAGACCTGGTGCATCCGGTCCTTCGGCGCGTCGGAGGCCATCTACTTCACCTACATGACGCCCTACAGCTCCGCCGAGGACTTCAAACCCGCCCTCATCGACCACGATCTGAACCCCACGGACCGCTGGTACGCCGCGCAGAAGATCAACGGAGAGTTCGCCGCCCTGGACGACGCCTTCGCCCGGTATCCCGAAAGCCTCGGCGCCTTCACCCTCAACGCCGGGACGAACGCGAAAAACGCCTTCATGCGCTTCGCTCCGCAGATCGATTTCAGCGGCGTGATCTCCGGGCTCGACAGCGCGTCCCCTCTGCTGGCCGGATGCTTCACCGACGGCGCGGACGGATACGCCTTCACCCTGGTCAACTGCGAAAACCTCCAGAAGCACATCCCCGCGTCCGTCCGGGTGAAAACGGCGTCGGGCGGCTCCCTGACCGTCTGGCAGAACGGCGTGTCCTTTGAGGCGGCCCCCGATGCGGACGGCTTCGTCTCCCTGACCCTCGACAGCGGGGAGGGCGTCTTCTGCGAGGTCCGGAATCCGTAAGCCCACACACCGCGTTCCCATGCGCGGATCAACCATACACAGGAGGAAGCTATGAGAAAGCTCATCGTCAAGGAAAAGGAATACGCCGCGGCGCGCGTGGTGTCCGGCGGATCCGCCCCCGAGCAGTACGCCGGAGCGGAGCTGGAGAAGTACCTCGGCAAAATCGGGATCCCGGAGGGAGACGGCGCGCGCTTCGACGTGCGGATCGATCCCGCGCTGGAGCGGGACGGATACGCCGTGGAGCCGGGGGAGGACGGAGTCGTATCCATCCGCGGCGGAAACGGCCGGGGTGTGATCTACGGCGTCTACGCCCTGCTGGAGCGGTGCGCTGGGACCCGGTTCTTCATGCCGGGTCTGGAAGTCCTCGGGGACGGGGACATGGAGATCAGCCATGGCTTCTCCCACACGCCCGTCTTCGAGATGCGGCAGTCCGACTGGCCCTGCGGCAACGGGAATCCCGACTGGTGCGTGAAGAACGGCGTCAACCAGCGGGCCATCCCGGCGGAAATGGGCGGACACATCCGGTACGGCGGCTTCGTCCACACCATCGGCGGCTTCACCGGCGTTCCCCAGGACAAGCAGCCCTGCTTCTCCGATCCCGAAGTGCTGAAGAAGACCATCGCCGGGGTCCGCGCCATTCTGGAGAAGGATCCCGAGGTCACCATCGTCTCCGTGTCCCAGAACGACAACCAGAACTACTGCACCTGCGAGAAGTGCGCGGCCGTCGACGCGGAGGAGGGCAGCCACATGGGCACCGTCCTGCGGTTCGTCAACGCCGTGGCCGCGGACATCGCGAAGGACTATCCCGACGTGGTGATCGACACCCTGGCCTACCAGTTCACCCGCAAGGCCCCGAAAATTACAAAACCCCTGCCCAACGTCTGCATCCGCCTCTGCTCCATCGAATGCTGCTTCAGCCATCCGCTGGACGATCCCTCCTGCCCGGAGAACAGGGCCTTCGCGCAGGACATCGTGGAGTGGAACAAGATCTGCGACCGGATCTACATCTGGGACTACGTCACCAACTTCCGCTACTACGTGCCCACCTTCCCCAACTTCGGCGTTCTCCGGAAGAACATGCGCTTCTTCGCGGAGCACGGCGTGAAGGGCATGTACCCGGAGGGCAACTACAATTCCCCGAAGTCCGGCGAATTCGGCGAGCTCCGGTGCTACCTGCTGGCCCGCCTCATGATGGATCCCCTCATGAGCGAAACGGACTACTCCCGCCATATGGACGAATTCCTGGCGGCGTACTACGGGGAGGGCTGGCGGTACATCCGCTCCTACATCGACTGGACCGTGGCCGAGGCCGCCGGCGGGCACATGAACATCTGGAACCCGCCCTTCTCCGTGATTCCTCAGGAAAAGTTCGCCGCCATGGAGGAGACCTTCGAGCAGTGGTGGAACATGGCCGAGGCCCTGGCCGGGGATCGTCTCGAGGCCGTTCGCCGCTCCCGCATCCAGTGGCGCGTCATCCGGCTCATGCTCCATCCCGATGCCGGAGCCGCAAGAATCTTCTTAGACGATATGAAGGCTCAGGACATCCGCTGGTGTGAGTGGGCCGCCGAACCTCCGAAGCCCGACCTGTCCGCCTCTCCTGCATCCTGGAGATAATCCGGGGGAGACGCGGGGGAAACGCGGCTTTCTCGGGAGAAAGCCTGGCAAAGAGCTTCATTGGGGGATAATTGTCCCGGTGCGCTCCCATATCGCGTATCAAAAATCGGCCGGAGGCTGAACGTACAGCTTCCGGCCGTTTATTTATCGGTAAAACGATGGGACGGCGGCAAAAATCTTTCCCATTATGAAGTCTTTTGCCAGGCTTTTCTGCAGAAAAGCCGCGTCTCCCCGTCTCTCTCTCACGCCTCTATGGCGCAGATGGGCTCGATGACGTAGCCCTGGGCGCGGATCCAGTCGATGAACTCCGGCAGGATCTCGGCGTTGGTGGAGGACTCCGCGTGGAGGAGATAGACGCATCCGGGGTGCAGATGCTCCTTGAGGATGTTCAGGGCGTCGTAGTAATCCCACTGGTTATAGACGTCGTAGTCCTTGTAGGTGTAGGACCAGGTCACCGTCCGGTAGCCCATCTTGGCCTCGATCCGCAGGAGCCATTCGTTCACCGCTCCTGCCGGAGGACGGAAGTACAGCATGTCGGGCGCGTCCGGGAACTGGGCCTTGTAGTCCTTCTCCACCTGACGCATCTCGTCAATCACCTCGTCCACGCTCAGCGTCGTCATATCCAGATGGTTGTTGGTGTGGTTGCCCACGATGTGGCCCTCGTCCAGCATCCGCTTGATCAGGTCGTACTGGGTCCGCACGTAGGGTCCGGTCAGCATGAACGCCCCGGGAGCCTGCTTGTCCCTCAGCGCGTCCAGGATCTTCGCCGTCGCCCCGTATTCGTACCCGCAGTCAAAGGTCAGGTAGCAGACCTTCCGGGACTCGTCTCCGCGGTAGATCCCGCCGTACTTTTTCAGGGTCTCCTTGGTGGATTC
>CACYWX010000026.1 GCA_902778205.1 uncultured Ruminococcus sp.
CCGGGCCGAGCTGGTCTGCCGGTCCCAGATGCCCGCCATTGTGAAGTATCTCAGAGAGTTCGTGCCGGGCTTCGAGCGGTGCTACATCATCAGCGCGGGCTCCATGATGGGCATCCGGGAGACCCGCCATTTCGAGGGGGAGAGGACCCTGACGGAGGACGACATTCTACGGGCCAGACAGTTCGACGACTGGGCGGTGAGGGGTGCGCACTTCAATTTTGACGTCCACAACCTGGCCGGGGCCGGACTGGATCCCACAGGCGTCCAGCACGAATGGAAACAGCCCGCTGGCTATACGATCCCCTTCGGATGCCTGATCCCGAAGAACACCGAGGGTCTCCTGCTGTCCGGCCGGAACATCTCCGGGACCCATCTCGCCCACTCCAATTTCCGGGTCATGCCCATCTGCGCCGGGATCGGAGCGGCGGCGGGAACGGCGGCGGCCATGGCGGCGGAGAACGGCGGTTACGTCCGGGACGTGGACGTACGGAAGCTGCAGGAAAGGCTGATATAACCCCTCAACGAAAGGAGTCTGACGATATGAACAAACCTCTGCGTGTATTCATTTGTCTGCTGGCCGCCCTGACGGTCCTTCCCTCCTGCTCGGGAAATGACGGAGGAGCCACGGAAACCGCAGGAGCCGATGCCGTCCCGGAGGCCGCAGCGGACGCCGCCGAAACCGACGCGCCTCCGGAGACCGAACCCGGATATGATCCTCTTCCGGAAACGGATCTCGGAGGCCGGGAGCTGCGCATTTACAACTACGACGATTCCTGGCTCAGCTGGGTAGTGAACATCCTCGATCCGGAGGAGCTGAACGGAGACGTGCTGAACGACGCCGTATGGAACCGCAACAACCAGCTGGAGGAGACCCTGCGCTGCGTGATCTCCGAGACCGCGGACCGCAATCCCGCTGACAAGCTCCCGGCGCTGGTGAAGGCCGGAGACGCCGGGGCGGAGATCGTCATGCTGTACGACGAGACCATCGTGAATCAGTACCTGTCCGGCAATCTTCGCACCTGGGACGCCCTTCCCTACGTGGATTTCACGGAGCCCTGCTGGAGCTGGGACGCCACCCGGACCTTCGCAAGCGGCGGGAGGGTATATGCCGCCACGGGGGACTTCTCCCTGGCCCAGAGCACCCGGAGCTTCATCATGATGTTCAACAAGGACATGTACGCGAACCTGGGGCTGGGCACGCCGGAGGATCTGTATCAGACAGTCCGGGACGGCGCGTGGACCCTGGACCGGTACCTCTCCGACGCGGAAAAGGCGGTCCTGGATCTCAACGGAGACGGCGTCATGGATATGGAGGACCGGTACGGATGCGCCACCGCCATTAAGCTGTACTTCGGCTCCCTGGTGTCCGGCGCCGGGATCAAGTATGTGGACACCGACGCGGAGGGGAACGCCTGCTTCGCCATTCCCGGCAATGAGTACGCCCTGAACGTCATGTCCGACATCCTGAGCCGCCACAACGGGAACTACATCTTCAGACAGGTGGCAAACACGGTCCACGACGGAAGCGCCGAGGGCCAGCAGATGTTCATCGGGAACCACACCCTGTTCCAGGGCTCCTCCATGAAGGCCGTCTCCGTCTACCGCGACATGGAGAGCGACATCGGCATCCTTCCCTTCCCGAAGTATTCGGAGGAGCAGACGGCCTATTACGCGCTGACCTCCGGAGGTACCATGGCCACCCTCCCGGCGACGCTCCCCGACGAGCTCTGCGCCGACGTGGGCCTTCTGCTGGAGTCCATGTGCCGCCTGTCCCGGGAAACGGTCATCCCGGTCTACAAGGAGACCCTTCTGAAGTCCCGGTACGCAAGGGATCAGGGCTCCGCCGACATGCTGGACATCATTTTCGCCTCCGCGCTGTACGACATCGGGCTCTCCGTCATCCCCTCCGACACCTATTATAAGTACATGGAGGTGTTCATGAACGGGACGGACACCTTCTCCTCCCTGACGCAGTCCATCACGAAGATGGTGAACAAGCAGCTGGACAAGCTGGCAAAGAAAGACTGAGGTATGCCATGAGAATTCACAGCGATTTTCCGGGCGGCAACATCGTCGTGTCCGAAATCGGAGACGGCGTCGTCCGTCTGGAGCGGGATCTGCGGGACACGGAGGGGGACTGGTTCTACTGGGCCTTCTGCGCCGAGGACACCGCGTCCCTGGCCGGGGAGACCGTCACCTTTCTCTTCCCCTCCTCCTGCCGGGTGAGCCGGTTCGGAGCTGCCGTCAGCCACGACCTCGCTCACTGGAGCTGGACGGAGAGCGGCTCGGGGGACCGGTTCACCTACACCTTCTCTGAGGGGGAGGATCAGTTGTATTTCGCCCATCACATGCTGTACGATCCGCTCCGCTTCGACGATCTGTGCCGGAGGAACGGTCTGAGGAGGGAGGTCTTCTGCTCCTCCGTAAAGGGACGTCCTCTTCCCGCCGTCCGCTTCGGACACGGGGACAAATGGATCCTTCTGACTGCCCGGCACCACGCCTGTGAATCCACGGGGAGCTACGTACTGGAAGCCGTGACGGAGACCCTGCTTGAGGATCTGCCGGAGGGATACTCCGTCCTCGCCGTGCCCTTCGTGGACTACGACGGGGTACTGGACGGGGATCAGGGCAAGAACCGGAGGCCCCACGACCACAACCGGGACTACACGGACGCGCCGGTTTACGAGGTCATCCGGGAACTGATCGCCTTCGGGAAAACCCACGACCTGCGGTACAGCTTCGACTTCCACTCGCCCTGGCACATGGGGGAGCAGAACGACTACGTGTTCTTCAGCCGGTCCACGGAGGCCATGGAGCCCTTCACGGACCGCTTCGGGGAAATCATGAAGCGGGAAACGGCCGGGAACGCCCTGAAATACACCGGGGCCTGGGACGTGGGACCAAATGAGATGTGGAACGACGAGACCAGCCCCAACTCCAAGAACTATTTCAGCAAACAGCCCTCCGTGCGCCTGTCCGTCACCATGGAGACCCCCTACTTCGGGGTGGAGGACGGAAACGGGAAGATCTCACAGGAATCCATGGGAGAGCTGGGACGCGCCTTCGGCCGGAGCGTCGCCGCGTACATCCGGGAAACGGAGTGCGGGATATAAGGGGAGAATCCATCCCGGCTTGTCGGACAAAGCAAAACAGAGCGGTCTCTGCGAAAGAACAGAGCCGCTCTTTATTTATGCCGTTATTCGGTTGTGCAGACACCTTACGGCGCGGATTCCGCCTTGTTCAGACTCTTGTAGAACGTCTTGATGGTGGAGGCGGCGGCCTTTTCGTTCTTCGCGTAGAAGGAGGAGAAATCGGCGTTTTTGTTGTTCACGACCTCGTTGCCCAAAGTGTAGAACAGGGCGTTGAAGCCGCTTGAGAAGCCGAAGTAGTTGCCGCCGATCTCGTAGGCGACGGTGTCGAAAAGAAGGTCCATCATGGCGACGGTGTCCGTATCCCGGGCCAGCTTCCCGGCCAGAAGCACGTCGTAGTAGGCCGGAATGACGGTGTCCGCACTCTCATAAGCCAGAAGCTCGATCACCGCGCCTACCATGTCCGGATCGGCGATGGACGCGGGAACGCCCATCAGTCCGCCCCAGTCCAGAGAGATGTAGTTCTCCTGGGCGGCGTCGAACTTGGGATAGGGCAGGATCCCCAGGTCGAATTCCGTATCCCGGAAATGGACCGCCCCCGCAATGGAGCCCAGGTCGAAGAGGATATTCCCCTGGGAGAACATCTCGACTCCTCCCTGCGCCCCGGGGATCTGGACGACGCCGGGCGTGTTCACCGCCCCGTAGAGCTTCTCCACGATGGAGATCATCCGCTCCGTGTTCATGTCCAGAACCACGTGCCCGTCCCCGTCCCGGCTGGTCATGTACTGGCCGCATCCGGTGACGAAGCTGGTATAGCAGGAGGCGTCGTTGGCGATCATGCCGGCTGTGTCGTCCGAATCGAACGCGCCGTCCCCGTTTCTGTCCTCCGTGACGGCTTCCGCCAGGGTGAGCATGCGGTCCAGCGTCCATTCGCCCTCGTAGACCAGTCCGTAGGGATTGTCCATCTGATACCGGTTTACCATGTCCTTGTTGAAGTATATGCAGTATGGCCCCGGGATCATGTAGTCGTTCACGCCGTAATAGGTCTTCTCTCCCAGCCGCAGCATGTCGGTCATGGTCTGGTTCCACCAGGAGGCGGAGAGATCGATGTTCGGCAGCTCGTCCAGATTGAAGAGGTAACTGCCCGTGGCCATTTCGGCGATGCCCTGGATGCAGTGGAACAGGCCCATCTGATAGGCGTCATCCCCGGCCTGCACGGAGCGCTTGACGGCGTCCACCACCTCGGCGATGTACCCGACGTCCTCCTGACCGATGGTGACGTTGAGGGCGTCCTCCACCCGGAGTTTCCTCTCGAAAATGGCGTCGTTCATGCTGTCCCCGGTCTGCTCGTCCGCGAAGAAATAGTAGACGTATCCGGCCCATGCGGGGTACGCGGCGGTGAAGGTCGCGCCGGCGAAATCCGAATCCGGGACCTTGTGCCGGGGGCGGGTCTCCTCCGGTTCCGGCTCCGTCTCTGCGGGCGTCACGGAAGCGGAACCTTCGGCGGATGCGGTGCCGGACGTCTCATCCTCTCCCGCTCCTCCGTCCGCGCAGGATGCCAGGGCGGAAAGGATCAGAAGAAGGGCCATAAATAATGCCGTTTTTTTCATGATCTGCCTCCTTTGGTGCTGAAATGCCTGTGAATGGTTCATGCAGGGCGGTCCGGCGTTACGGCCTCCAGTATTCCTCCACGCACTCCTTCGCGATCTCCACGTACCGGCGGCCCCGTTCATAGTCGCCGTAGATGGTCCCGACCTCGCGCTGGGCCACCTCCAGCAGGCATCCGGAGGCGGCGGTGAACACGCCCCTGAAATACTGCCTCAGAGCGTCCTCGTCCAGCGGTCCCCGGTTGGTCACATATTCGGCACGGGGCTTGCTGTAGTAGACGATGTCCGTGCCCCGGAGATATTCTCCCACCAGAGGCTCGTTGTTGAAGGGGGACACCGACAGCTTTCTGAGGTTCTTCCATTTGGAGAGGTAGTCCGGGAAGATGGCGTCCACCCGCTCGCAGCAGCCGTAGCTCAGAAGGCCGTACCGCCTCACCAGCCTGTCCTGATAGGGAAAGACGAACTCCCCGAAGGTCTCCGGCGACACGGCGGTGGTCTCCTGGGATTCCAGAAAGCCCCAGACGTCCGTAGTCCTCTCCGCCCGGTCCGCGGGGAGCTCGTGGTTGAAGGCGAAGCTCTCCTGGGAGACGGGGCTGATGCCGCAGGTGGGGAGCAGGAGTCCTTCCCGCTCCAGATAGTCGTAAAAGTCCTCGTAGACCTTCGTGGCCCGGCCCATGACCCGGTGCAGGGCCTCCGGCGCGTCGTAGATGGCCATGTAGAGGTTCTCCATCCCCATGAGATGCACCAGAGGATTGGTGATGGCTCCGGTCAGGTTGGGCATCACCATCCGGGGAGGCAGGATGTCGCCGAAGATCTCCCCGAGGTCCTCCATCCGACGCCGGGTCCCCTCGGGATCGGCCCGGAAGCCGCCCTTCCCCAGCTTTTCCTCCTCGGTCTCCAGGTCCTCGATCACAGGGTTAATGTGGAACCCCTTTCCGTGAGGGGTGCGCGTGATGTCCGCGTGGAGGTCGAAGGGCCAGGCCCACGCGCTGAGATTCACGTCGCAGGTGGGGGAGATCGGGGTGTCGTCGTCGAACAGCTCCCGTCCCACCAGGGTGGACAAGAGGCCGTACTCAATGCCCCTTGCCTCCTCTCCCTCGCATTCCATCCGGGGCGTGATCACCTCGTCGGGAAAATTCGAGAACAGCAGGCGCACCGTGGGCGATTCTCTCCGTCCCGCAGCCAGCGCCTCCCATTTTCCGAGGATCACGGCGTTCTTTTCGGACCGTGCGTATTCCAGCTGCTTCTTCGCCAGAGCCCGGAGCCGTTCCCGGTCCTTCGGCAGTAAGGCTTCCTTCATGATGCTTCTCCCTTTCCTGTCGTATTGTTCCCGATTCCATCATACCACGGTCGGGGAGGTCCTGTCAAGAGGAAAACGACCCTCTCCCCGCAGGGAAAAGGCCGCTTTCCCGATCCGCCCGTCCTCCGCGGGAGTCGCCCTGTCCCCCGGCGTTTCTTTTTCCCCCGACGGATTGTCCTTTTTTTCACAACTTGTTATCCGGAATGTCTTGAATTGCGCCTGCCCGGTCTGGTATCATAGCCTTGCCCTCTCCCCGTCCTTCCGCGTTCCGCTGCTTTGAAGGACGTTTCGGGCGTCGGAAAAAGGGCCCCTTTGAAGACCTGCTCCGCGGGGACTGATTTTGATCGAGGTTTCATGTCCTATGCTTTGTGAAGAAAGATTTCAGCAATTCTACGGCCGCGCGCCGGAGGGCGTGTCCTTCTGCCCCTACCGGATCTGCCCGCTGGGGGCGCAGGTCGACCACAATCTCGGAAAGATCACCGGGCTGGCCATCGACAAGGGCATTTACATCGCCTGCAGTCCCGCGCAGAACGGCGTGATCGAGCTGGCGTCCCTGCAGTTCGGCAAGAGAGCGCAGTGGCACGTCTCCTCCACCCCGGAGGTAAAGCAGAACGACTGGGCGGACTATCTGCGCGGCGCCGTCATCGAGCTGGCGAAGCGGTTTCCGCTGCAGGTCGGACTGTCCGGCGTCATCGAGGGAACGCTCCCCATCGGCGGGCTGTCCTCCTCCGCGGCGGTGATTATCTCGTTCCTCTCCGCCCTGTGCCGGGTCAACGGGATCCATCCCGCGGCGCGCGACATCATCCTGACCGCCCTTGCCGCCGAGAACAACTATGTGGGCGTCTCCTGCGGCAAGCTGGATCAGAGCTGCGAGGTCTATTCCAAAAAGGACCACCTGCTCTATCTGGACACGAAGGACGATTCCTATGAGCTGATCCCCCAAAACCCGAACATGAAGCCCTGTGAGATCCTGATCTTCTTCTCCGGCATCGAGCGGACCCTGGCCGGATCCGGGTACAACATGCGCGTGGACGAGCTGAAAAGCGCGGCGTACGCCCTCAAGGCCTTCTCCGGCATGGAATACGGAAGGTTCAACGAAACGGTTCTCCGGGACGTGCCCCGGGAGGTATACGAGGAGTACAGGGACCGGCTCCCCGAAAACTGGGCCAAGCGGGCCGAGCACTGGTACACGGAATACGACCGCGTGGAGGCGGGAGCCGAGGCATGGCGGCGGGGCGACATCGAGGAATACGGCCGGCTGTCCTTTGAGAGCGGACGATCCTCCATCTATAACTGGGAAACCGGTTCTCCCGAGCTGAAAACGCTCTACGAGATCATGACCCGCACGGACGGGATTTACGGCGGTCGGTTTTCCGGCGCGGGCTTCAAGGGCTGCTGCATGGCTCTGGCGGATCCGGCGTTCGAGGAGAGCATCCTCGAAAAGGTGGAACGGGAGTACCTCGCGGCATTCCCGGCCCTCGAGGGAAAGTACAGCGCGCACGTCTGTCACAGCGCGGACGGCGTGCGGCTGCCCTGAAAAATCCGATTCCGCGGCGGGCTGTCCGGACCGTCTTTCCCTCCGACGGAGAACTCCCACGCGGGTTCAGACGGCTTGCGGAGCAATAACGGGCATGATCGGAATAATCCGACAGGGATGCCGCATGGACTCCCCCAAAGGAGACGCGGCATCCCTGTCATTTTTGTCGGCAGTCCCTGTCCGTCCGCTCCGGCGGGGACCGTCATCTCTCCGGCGCGCTCCAGTCGTACAGCTTCGGCAGGCATCCGAACACCGCGTCGGCGTTGTTGTCCAGGAAGGGCTTTCCCTCCCGGCAGGCGGTGATGAAGTCCAGAAATTTCTGATAATCGCCAACGGTGTGGGCGTGAGGTCCGTACCGGTATGAGGAGGCGATGCGCTCCGGGACTCCCTGTGCGGCATACGCTTCCCGGGCGGCCCGGAAGGTCTGATAACTCCCCCTGGGATTGGCCCAGACGTCGTCCACGGAGCCGGTCTCCAGCAGTCCCCGGGGAGCCACGGCCGCTTTAAGGAAGTGAAAGTCGAAGGGGATCTCGTTCTCCCGCCCGATGTAAGCCTCCATGCCGCCGCCCACCCAGTGGGAGATGTTGTAGCCCACCTCCCGGCCGAACATGTTGCCCAGGGTTTCGGAATGGTGGTCCTGGATCTTCCGCTCCGGATCCTCCACCTGCGTGTACCGCAGACAGCCGCACCCGAACATGCCGGAGCCGCTGGACTGGGTGTAAGCGATCCGCTCGTCCAGAGACGCGGTCAGAAGCGTCGCCTTTCCGCCCCGGGAGTGCCCGGCGATGCAGATACAGTCCGGATCCGCCTCCGGCATGGTCAGAAGGGCGTCCACGCACCGGCGGTATCCCCAGGCCCAGGCCGACAGCATGCCGAAGTCGTACTCCGGATACACGGGATACAGCCCTCTCGTCCGCATATCCGCGGCGCCGCTGTCCTCCGCCAGCAGATTCCGGTTGAACTCCGCCACGATGAAGCCCGCGGAGAGGAACATCTGCTTCACGATGTCGTTCATATAGCCCCAGGTCCGGTCGCCGGTCAGCAGGACGGGACGCTTACCCTCGCCGAAGGGGATCCTCAGCTGAAGCTCCCACGACACGGTCCGGCTCCTCGTCCCCGCCTCGATCCGCCAGTCGTTATAGCCGAGGGAGTTGATCTTCAAGACCTCCGGCTCCGGAGCGGTTCGGCCGAAGCAGAGGTCCACCGTCTTCTCCAATAAAACCCGGCGGTTCGCGGCAAAATCCGCTCCGCAGGGGAAAACCGACGGCAGAGGGCTGGCGATGATGTCCCGGGAATCGTTGGCCGGATGCCGCGGGTCCGTTCTCTCAAGCGCTTTCGTCATTCCTTCTTCCTCCTGTTCGATTGATTGGGGGGATCCTCACCAGTTCGCCGGGGATGCGCTCAGGTTCGGACTGTCAGGCAGGGCGCCCCACTCGTTCCAGCGGATGTTCTGCCGCTCGATCTCGGCGAGGAAGGCGCGGGCCCGTTCGGCGTCCGGCGAGAACATCAGCCTCACGCACTCCCACTGAAGCCTTGACCGCTTCACCGCGTCGAGCCTGTCCCCGGCCAGCTCCTCCGCTCTGTCCCAGGCCTTGTCCCAGCGGGAGAGGACCTGGTCCCGCTCGCTCCGCTTGATGCTCAGCACCGAGGACATGGGATTCCAGATGTTCATGTGCTTCTTCGCCGCCAGCGCGCAGGCCCAGTCGATGTACTGCCGGATCTCGCCCCAGCCCTCCCCGTAATAGGCCGCGAGGAATTCGTCCATATGCGCGTGGTACTCCTCGTCGCTCATCATGGGATCCGCCATCAGCTTTGCCAGGAGATAACACCGCAGCTCGCCGAATTCCCCCGACTGCGGGGAGTTGTAGTTGCCCTCCGGATACATGCCCTTCACGCCGTGCTCCGCGAAGAACCGCATGTTCTCCCGCAGGACCTCGAAGTTCGGGAAGGTCTCCACATAGTAGGAGAAGCAGGTCACGTAGTCCCAGATGTAGATCCGGTCGCAGATCCCGTTCCAGTCTTCGATGTCCTTCTTGAAGGCCGCGTTCACGGAGCAGTCCGGATCGTTCAGGGGATGGCTGAAGCAGCACTCGATGGAGCAGAGCCGGATGCAGACGTTGTCCCGGGGCTTGGTGATCTTCGGGGCCTGCCGGGTGTGCTGATACGCCAGGGTGTCGATGATGACATCCGGGTAGTCGTTCTCGATGTCCTCCGCCACGGCGTTGACAAACCGCAGAAGGGATCCCATGTGGCTGCCCTCCTCCCGGTCGATCTCCCGGCATTTTGAGCAGGTGCAGTATTTCTGGTTGTCGTTCTGGGATACCGACACGATGGTGATGGAGGGATCCTTCTCCAGCATGGCGCGGACATTGGCAATCACCGTGTCGAGGATCTCCGGATCAGAGAAGCAGGGCTGGGCGTCCGGCGAGGTCCCCGACAGGGAGGCAATGGTGTGGACGAACCCGCCGTACTTGATGTTGCCGCCCTTGGACGCCGGGATCTCCCGCTGATTGACACAGTTCTTCACGCACCAGTCCGTGTCGCCGTTGCCGCACTGCCAGTCGGACTGCCGCATCTCAAAAATCATGTCGTGGGAGAAGCCCTCGTCCACCAGAATGTCCCCGGATCCCAGGGATTCCAGCCCAGGCATGAAGAAGCGGACTCCGGCGTACTTCTCCAGGAAGGCGTAGGCACCGTAAATCACGCCCCGCCCGTTGCCGCCGGTGATGGAGATCTCCCCGTTCTCACCGGGGGTGATCTCGTAGGAATCCCGGCTCAGGTTCAGGTCCAGGGACAGGCTGATCTGAGCGCCCTCGCCCTCGTAGAAGCCCATCTTCTTCAGGTACTTCTTCAGCTCGGACGCCGCGTACTGCTCGGGACCGGATTTGCCCGCCGTACAGCTCACCCGGACGAATTCCCGCCCTCCGACGATCAGCTTCCGCTCAAAGACGTGCTCCCGCTCGAAGGACTGCTGTCCGTAGCTTTCCGCATCGGTCAGCCGTTTTGCGTATTCCTCCGCGAACAGGGTCACCGCGTCCATGGCACCGTCGTCCTCGCAGGCCACGCACATGACGTCTCCCACCGAGATCAGGTAGTCGAGGGGCTCCTCCGCCTCCTCCATCCGGGCATACAGCTCCCCGGATTCCGGACGGTTGGTGGGGCCCACAAGGATCTCCCCCGGGTAGGGCTTGATCTCCTCACCCCGTTTCACCCAGTCGGTCTTCAGGTCCACGGTCAGGCCCATATCCTCCAGCGCCTTCCGCAGAGCCACGGCGGCGTCGGTCACGGCCTTCGTGGAGTTGTCTCCCCGGACCACCGTGCAGTCCGGTCCCTCCTGCTTTTCCTCCTTCGCATCCGGTATGGTCTCCGTCGTCTCCGGAACGGCGTTCCCGGGCTCGATCTGAACCGGTCCCGGACCTTTCCCGCACGACGCGAACACTGTCAGCAGGAGCAGGACTGCCGCTCCGCCGATTCCAAACCGCTTGATCCTCATGGCTCCGTCCTCCGCCGTTTCCAGTCTCATTCCCGCGGGAGCGGAGACAGAACGCCTCCCCGCCGCGGATCCTGGTATCATTATACCACATTTTCCGCCCGAAAGCGAGCCCGGAGACGGAAGAATCCGAAATCCCGCCGTTTTTCCGCTCTCCGGAAGTCCTCAGAGGACCTGCATGTTGGCGTGCCCGTACAGGATCCGCTTCGGACGGCGGGATAACAGAAGCTCCCAGTCCGCCCGGGTCTGCGCCGCCTCGTCCTCCCCGTAGGCGTCCAGCCAGGAGAGCGGCTCCAGATCCCCCACGAAGCAGTCCCCGTCGTCCAGGATCAGGGACACGCTGTCCGGGCTGTGGCCGGGGGTGGATACGATCTCGCCGCCGATGCCCAGCTCCTCCCGCAGAAACCGCCGGCTGTCCCCGCAGGAGACCACCCGGGCCAGCTCCTCCCGCACGGGCTCGAAGGGGATCCCGTCCCGGGCAAAAATCCCGTCCGAGCCGTGGACGTAGGCCCTCTGCACGTCGGGGAGCAGGAGTCCGACGCCCTGACGCATGAGCTCCGGGATCAGGCCCATGTGGTCCGGATGCCAGTGGGTGGCCAGAACGTACGCAATGTCCGACACCCTCGCCCCGCCCTGCTTCAGCGCCCTGTAAAAGGCGGGCAGGGTCCCGGCCCAGTCCGTATCCACCAGAAGATACCGCCCGCCGCCCGGGATGAGAAACGTATTGGTGTTTCCGTACTTCAGCAGGATCATGCTCTCCTCCCTTCTCCGGGGTCACCCCGGTACTCATCCGAAAACGCGCAGCCCCGACCGGTTTCCGCCGGCTCGAAGCTGCGTACATGCTTAATTTTCCCTTTCCTTCTTCCGAAGAGCCGCGACAGTCAGGGCCGCTCCCGTCGTCAGCACGCCGACAATCGAGAACAGGGCCGCGCCGGGTCCGCTGGTGGAAGGAAGCGCGACGCCGGGATTGTTCTTCAGGGCATAATACACGACGCGCCTCTCCGCGTCCAGGGCGGTGTCCGCCTCGGAATCGAAGGAGAAGGTCTCGCTGTCTTTCCCGTCTGACGTGAGTCCGACGATATGCGCGACGCTCCCGAAGGATTCGCAGGTCAGCGCGATGAAGGACTTCTGATCCCAGTTGTACGCGGTGTTTTCGGGCTTCTCCCCGGTGGATTCCTCCGTTCCCGGGGCCGTATATACGTCCCGGAACGTCAGCCGGATGACGACGGGCACGCTCAGCGGATGGTATCCGTCGGGCGCTTTTTCCTCAATCAGGTACCACTCCCCGCCTTCCTCGTTCAGGGGAAGGAGCGGATCGATGACGATACGTCTGTCGCTTCCGGTCACAAACTCCGCGGCCTTCACGAACTGCCTGCCCGTGCCGATGGCAGGAACGGATTCCGGCTTGAGGTCCGTGTCCGCCTCGGCGTCGTATTCCCGGTACAGGGTGAATTCCGCGCCGGCGAGACGGGTGGTGTCCAGATCCGTTTTGACGATCTCCAGACCCTTGGTGTAGACGTTGATCGTATGGGTATTTTCGCTCCTGATCGTTCCGGTCTCCTCCGCGCCGCGGCCGTTAGGCCTGTTGTGGTGGTCCTCATCGGAGGGATCCTTTACCTTTCCGTCCATGCGCTCCGCTTCCGTATACGGCGTGTAGGTAAACGTGACCTTGTACTGTTCCACAGTCTCGCCGGTGGGTTCCGCGGGATGCTCCTCCGGAGTCTTGTCACCGGCGGTCCTCTCCACCCTGACCGTAACGGAACCGGACTCGTGGCCGTAAGCGGTGTACGGGAACGACTCCGACGCACTTGACACGGACTCCGTGATCTGAGAGATCAGGCTGTCGATGTCGAAGTCCGGCGCGATCTGCTCGAGCAGGCTCCCGAGAGTGAACGTCTCGCCCTCGCCCGCCGTGCCCACGTTGGCCTCCTCGCCGGTGGTCCTCTTGTGCGCCCCGCCCTCGGATTCGCTGACGACCTCCTCGATGGGAATCTCGTTGAAAAGGGCTTCAATGGCCTCGGAGGGCGTCACATTGGTGCCCAGATAGACCGTCCAGACCGTGTCGTTCTGTTTCGTCTCCAGATTGTGGACGTTGACGCGGGGAACCGGATAATCAATTTTGGGCATACCCTCGAGAGGACGCCAGTTCGCCTCCTCATTACCGTTGATAATCAGCTTGAGGCCGGTGGGCTCCAGATCCGCGCCGAAGTTGGTCTCGATCAGGTTGCCGCCCAGGTAGTCCTCCTTCGCCTTGAGGAAGAAGGTTCCCTTCCACGGATTTCCCGTTTCGGCAAGCCCGTCGTCCCAGCCGATTTTCTGGTTGTACCAGGTGATCTTCCACTGATCCCCCGTCTGCTCCCAGATGTAAAACTCGTCGTTCTCATGGGCCTTCACCGGTTTTCCGCCGGAGACATAGCTGCCCGCGTCCGTGCTCACCGGCCGCCCGCTTCCGTCGTATACGCCCGGGGCGATGGGATTTCCGTCGGAATCCACGGGATAGTAGGCCTCGTCCACAGTGTCCGTCACCGTCGCCCTGACGAAGCCCTTGACCATGATGGACTGAAGGATATTGAGCAGGATGTACTCCAGGTCCTTGGCCTTTTCTGCCTCGTAATACTCCCGTCTCCCGTCGCCGTCCACGTCGTCGGCGATGTCGTACAGCATCTGGGATCCGCCGTCCATGTCCTTGGTGCTCAGGCCGATGGAGATGATCTTCACGCCGTCCTCGTTTTTCAGCTTTTGGGCCGCGTTCCGGACGTCCTGCATGGTTGCGCCGTTCGGAGCGCCGTCCGTGACCAGAATGACGTACTTGTCATGTCCGGTTTCCCAGCTGAACTCGTTGGCGGCGAGCTCGTCTGCGCCCTTGTTGTCGTACAGAGCCAGGTCCTGTCTGGTGCCGGAGGCCTCGTTTCCCTGCGGGTGGACATCCAAGAGGTCGGCCTCCTCCTTATCTCTCAGATCCACGAAATCCCGGGAGCCCCAGATAAGGCTTGCAAAGTAATTGTACGCGATCCGGACCGTGGCGGTCTGGTCGTCCACGTTCTCCGTTGGTTTCATGATCTTCTTCAGGGCGTCGACGGCCTCCGTGACGCTGTTCTGCAGATGCACCATTCTCTGGGTCTGGTCATCCGCGTAATAAAGGGTGTAGGCCTGACGGTAGGGCTCCTTGGACACGGTGCCGTCGTTGACGTTGTACACCTTGACGCCGGGATTCTCGGAAGCGTCCTGATACTTCCACTGGTTCCCTGACTTATAGATTTTGTAGATGGTGGAGGTCAGGGCGAGGTCGCTGATGATGTAGAAGCAGTTCTGCCTGTTGTATTCCTCCGCATACTGCTGCCGAGCCCAGTTGAGCCAGTCCGCGTTCATCCAGACCTGCAGACCCTCCTGACCGTCCTTCAGGGGCGCCAGGCTGGAGGGGAATTTCATGGAGTTGGACACATCCAGCACAAAGCCCAGGTCCACCTTCTTGTAGAAGTCCATAATGCCGTAGGAGGCGGTCAGATCCACCTTGTACATGCGGTCGTCCCCGTCCTCCCAGGCCTCGGCGGTTTTGTCGTGGTCCGTCAGCGTGTTGAACTCCTCAAGAGTCTGCTACCACTTTTCCAGCTCGGCTCTCTCGTCGTCCGTCAGCACAATGCCGGGCGTACCCGAGGATCCCCCGGAGTTCAGCTCGATCTTGTAGAAGGTCAGGCCCACGCCCGTGCCGGTGGAATTGTAAAACCGGCCGAAATCGGGGTTTGACTGGTTGTTCTTCTGCTTGTTGCCGTCCCGCTTCAGGACCTTGCCGTTCTGGGAGATCGCGATGCCGTTGGTCCCGGACAGCTGAACGCTGTTCCAGCCGTTTGAGGACCACTGATCGTACTGGTTGCTGCTCCCGTACAGGTTGATGTACCGATTGCCGTTCAAGCTTTTGATGGAATAGGTACCGTCTCTGTTTTTGGTGACGGTCCACTTGTAATCGTTCAGTTGTCCCTCGGTCAGTGCCTGTCCCGCGCTCGCCGTGAGGACCGTGGAGGTGCCGTCGTTTTTCAGGAAGGACAGGTTGTCGCCGCTGTTGAAGGAGTTGTAGATGAGATACGTGCCGTTCTCCAGGGACGCCACGTCCTTGTACGCCTTCTGCGCGTCCGTCACGAGGATCTCGAACCGCTCCCCGTCTTTCATGGAGACTCACAGACATTCCTCCGACAGGGAGGCCTTCAGGGAAATCAGCGCCCAGTCGCCTCCGCGGATCTCCTTTTCGTTCAGGGCCCGGATCTCCTCCTCCGTCAGCTCGGCGCTGTATTCCACCTCCAGCATCCATTCGTTGATAAGCGCGCCTACCGTAGTATCCGCCTCGGTCTTCCCGAGCCAGAGCAGGTCCGGATCGCTGAACTCCACGTTCTCGATGTCGTTGACGAACAGGACGGTCTCGTTCTCCGGGGTCTCCGGATCATCCGAAACGACGCCCAGAGCCTCCGCCAGCTCGCCGAATCCGATGCCCGAGCCGCCGGTTATGCCGTACGCAAAGGACTCCCCGTCCACACTCCAGTGAAAATCCACGGTATAGGAGGCGATGCCGTACACGGAGAACCCGTCGGCGGTGAAGGACAGGATCCCGTCCGCCTCCACGGCGTCGATCCACTCGAAGGGGGGGAGCTCCGGTTCGTCTTCCGGCAAAGAATCCCCGTCGGAGGACAGGTCCGCCGTCAGATCCGCCGCGACGTCAGCCCGGGCCGTCAGCAGCGCCGCTTCCCCGGGCAGCTCCGGAGTCTCCGCCGGAGAGGGATCCGGGAAGTGGATCAGCTGCACTCTCCCGCCCTCGGGCATGTCTTCGGGCAGGGTAATCTGTACGGTCATGGACGCCCTGGGCTCGATCTTCTCCCCGGACCCGTCCGTGATGGTGATATCGAGAAAACGGGCATAGTCCAGCTTCTCCCCGTACCGGGCGTTCTGCTCCGCCGCGGCTCGGTATGCGCTGTCCTCTTCCAGAATACGGACCTCCAGCGACGCATCCTCCGGGATTTCCGCCTCGGGGCCTCCGCTGATCCGCACCGTTCCGCCGGCGTCCGTCAGCTCCAACGATCCGGGGACCCGTTCCGTCTCTACAAACGCAAGAAAGTCCGCTCCGGCCGGCAGGACCATGGAGGTGAACGTCACAGCCGACATAAGCAGACTCAGAATTCTTTTGCCAATTCACGTTTTCATAGATGTCTCCAATCCATCAGTCCGACCGATACGGGTCCCGCAAAGCACGGGCACGGTCTTTTCCTTCAGACCGAACCCTCTCCCGGGAATCCGTATATGATGTCTTACAAAAATGAATGCATTGTTTCCGGAATGTCACAGCATCCGAAGAAGTCACGGCTATAATGATACAGATGAAATTGTAACACAATTCGTCCCGTCACGCAACCCTTCCGGACACATTTTCCGCAAAACAATCCCGCGCCGGACACGGCGAATCGTTATCGATGAAAGACCTTTTCCTTAAACTCAAAGTGGTAGTCGCTGCCGCTGACCTCTTCAAAGCAGAAGTCCTGACCCTTTTCCAGGGCAAGGGTTCTGGTGGTGAGGT
>CACYWX010000027.1 GCA_902778205.1 uncultured Ruminococcus sp.
TCCTTCGTGGACTTCTGGGTGGTCAACAGCCTATACAAGAACGTGGAGCTGCTCTTCAAGTCCTGCTATCTCTACAAGCCGGTGGGCGGAAAGCTGACCTGGGGCCCGGTCTGGGATATGGACTGGACCTCCGCCAACCACGTGAACCTGGATCCCACCTCGGCGGCCTACGACAGCTGGAAGCAGGGGCAGAGCCAGGACCGGGAATACTGGTACAAGGCCCTCTACAACGATCCCTGGTTCATCGTGAAGCTCTGCGAGCGCTGGAACGCCGTGGGGGACAAGATCGACGCCATGTTCGCCCATTACGACGCGCTGGCGGAGCAGATCCGTCCCGAGGCGACGGCGGACAACAAGCTCTGGAACTACGACTGGCCCTACGACCGGGAGATCTCCACCCTGCGGGAGTGGCTGGTGAACCGGCGGGCCTGGATGGACGGGCAGATGGCGGATCCCGCGGTCATGATCGACTCCCTGGGGTACTACAAAAAGTCGGAAAAAATCGCCCTGTCCGAGCCCGTGGAGAAGGACGACGCCTGGGAGCTGACCCTGTCGGTGACGGATGAGAACGGCTCGATCGCCTCGGCGGACGTGCTGGTGAACGGGCGGATCTTCCTCTCCGACACGGAGGCGAAGGACGGAGCCCTGATCCGGATCCCCAAAACGGAGCTGCGGGAGGCGGGGCTGTACAACTCCGTGGAGGCCCTCGCGAAGGACTCGAAGGGCGGCTATCTGGCCATCCGGAAGCGGAGCGGTCAGGACGGCTCCAACGCCAACGAGGGCGCCTGGGCGTTCATCCTGAGCAGGTGAGAGCAGGAACGGAAACATACAGTACGGGAAGGGAGCGGGAGACGTTTCCTTCCCGTTTCCTCTTGACATCAGGCGGATTGTCCTGTATAATCATGCAGTAAAGATGGAAAAATACAGAACGAGGTGAAAAGCGATGCGGATTGCGGTCAAGATCGGGACGTCCACTCTGACCCACCGGACCGGACGGCTCAACATCCGGCGGGTGGAGAGCCTGTGCAAGGTCCTGTCCGATCTGAAAAACGCAGGCCATGAGATCGTACTGATCTCCTCCGGGGCCATCGGCATGGGCGTCGGAAAGATGAACCTGCCCGGGAGGCCGGAGGATATGCCCACCAAGCAGGCCATGGCGGCGGTGGGACAGTGCGAGCTGATGTACGTCTACGACAAGCTGTTTTCGGAATATCACCATACGGTGGCGCAGATCCTGGTGACCGGAGAGGACCTGGGCTCGGAGCCGCGCCACGGGAACTTCACCCGGACCGTCCTGCGCCTGTTGGAGCTGGGAGCCCTGCCCATCGTGAACGAAAACGACACGGTGGCCACGGAGGAGGTCGCCGTGGGGGACAACGACACCCTGGGCGCTCTGGTGGCGGTCAGCGCGGGGGCGGAGCTGTACGTAATCCTCTCCGATATCGACGGCCTCTACACGGCGGATCCCCGGACCGATCCGGACGCGGAGGTCATCCCGGTGGTGACGGAGCTGACGGAGGAGATTCTGGCAGCGGGCGGCGGAAAGGGCTCCTCCCTCGGCACGGGGGGCATGGCGACGAAGCTGTCCGCGGCCCGGATCTGCATGAATGCAGGCCTTGACATGATGATCGTGAACGGGGCGGACCCGGCGAGACTCTACGACGCGGTGGAGCGTGCGCCCGTGGGGACACTGTTCACCGGAAGGAGGAAGGACGAATGAAGCGCACGGCGGACATTCTGCGGGAGACGAAGGCGGCCTCTCCGGCTCTGGCCTGGGTTGACGGCGATACGAAGAACCGGGCGCTCCTTGCCATGGCGGACCGGCTGATCTCGGAGAAGGATTCCCTGCTCCGAGCCAATGAAGAGGACGTGGCGGCGGCAAGGGAGCGGCTCGGGGAGGTGATGACGGACCGGCTCAGGCTGACGGAGGCGCGGATCCGCTCCATGGCCGACGGGATCCGGACCGCGGCGGCCCTGCCCGATCCGGTGGGCGTCGTTCTGGAGAAGACGGAGCGGCCCAACGGACTTCTGATCGAGAAGGTCTCGGTGCCCATGGGGGTCATCGGGATCATTTACGAGAGCCGGCCCAACGTAACCTCGGACGCGGCGGCCCTGGCGATCAAGGCGGGAAGCGCGGCGGTGCTCCGGGGAGGACGGGAGGCGTTCCGGTCCAACGAGGCCATTGTCCGCGCCATCCGCATGGGGCTCTCCGACGCCGGACTGGATCCCGCGCTGATCGGCTTCGTGGAGGACACGGACCGGGCCAGCTCCCGGGAGATGATGGAGGCGGCGGGGCTCATCGATCTGTTGATCCCACGGGGAGGAGCCGGGCTGATCCGGGCCTGCGTGGAGAACGCGAAGGTGCCCTGCATCCAGACGGGCGTGGGGATCTGGTGGAGAACGCCAAGACCAGCCGCCCCTCGGTGTGCAACGCGGAGGAGGTCCTGCTGGTACACCGGGACATTGCGCTCGCCTTCCTGCCGGCCCTCTCGAAGCGGCTCCGGGACGACCGGATCGCGGCGGGGCTGGTTCCCGTGGAGTTCCGTGTAGATCCCTCGGCGGCTCCCTATATTGACGGGATGCCCGCGGGGGACGGGGATTTCGACACGGAATTCCTCGACTACATCCTGGCCGTGAAGACAGTGGATTCCGTCGAAGAGGCCGTCCGTCACATCGCGGTCCACTCCACCGGCCACAGCGAGGCCATTGTGACGAATAATCCGGAGACGGCGGACTTCTTCGTCAGCCGTGTGGACGCGGCGGCGGTGTATGTGAACGCCTCCACAAGGTTCACCGACGGCGGAGAGTTCGGCCTCGGCTGTGAAATGGGGATCTCCACCCAGAAGCTGGGCGCCCGGGGACCCATGGGGCTGAGAGAGCTGACGTCCTACAAGTACGTGATCCGCGGCAACGGACAGGTGAGGGGATAAATATGAGAAATATGAGGCGATGGCCGGTTGTCCTTCTGCTGGCCGCCGTCCTCTTCGCCTGCTCCCGGGCGGACAGCGCGCCGGGCGGCATTTCCGTGGAATCGCAGACGGACGCCTCCGAAGCCGGAATTGTTTACCGTCTGGAAGATACGGACGTGACCCTTACGGTTCCTACTTCAACGGAGGTCAGCTTGGAGGAGCCCAACGTCATCCGCGTCCACATCCGGGAAGAGGAGGCGGAGGAGGCGGATCTCACCGGTCTCGAAGCGCTTTCTTCCCTGTATCAGCTGAATATTGCGGCCGACGGGGACATCGGAGAGCTGATCCTGCCCTCCAATGCCGCTTATACCGTCATCGAAGCGGGAACCGTGGGGCATCTCGACGCCTCCCGCTGCCGCCACACAAGGCCGATGGAGCTGCGCTGCCGGGTAGAGGATGCGGACATGAACGAGAGCGTCGAATCCCTTGTGGTCAGCGACGATTCCGTGTTCCGCTTCCGGGGACTGACGGGCCTCGGAGCCATCGCCTTTCTGCATCCCGTCGATCTCTCCCCGCTGGCGGATACGGCTCTGACCGGACAGGAGAAATCCGTGCTCATCATGCGCGCACCGGACGATGATCCCTGGGATCTTTCGCCGCTGGCAGACGCGGACATCACGATTCTCCGATTTGGCAATACCATCACGGAGGACGAGCTGAACACGCTGGCATGCGGCCGCTTTACAACGATCGAGCTGTCCGACGAGGGGATCGGGGACCTGTCCTTTCTGGACAATACGCCTCAGGTGACCTCCCTGCTGCTGACCGTCTCGGGGATCCAGCCGGAAGAGATCCTGCCCTTTCTCGGCCCTCCGGCAAAGGCTGTTCCGTCCGACCTGCTGGGCGCGCTTTCCACCTCCCTTCCGTCGGAACAGCTCCTTGACTTCGCCGAACGGGGGAACGTATATCTGTTCTTTGACGCCAGACGATAAACGGCGGCAAAAAAACCGCGGTCTCACCTTTCGCGGAGGGACTGCGGTTCTGTTGTTTCCGGATTATTTCGCGTAGTCGATGGCGCGGCTCTCGCGGATCATGTGGACCTTGATCTGGCCGGGGTACTCCAGCTCGTTCTCGATCTTCTTCACGATGTCGTGGGCGATGATGACCATCTGATCGTCGTTGACAACGTCGGGCTTCACCATGATGCGGATCTCGCGGCCGGCCTGGATGGCGTAGGACTTCTCCACGCCCTCGAACTCGTTGGCGATCTCCTCCAGCTTGGTGAGACGCTTGATGTAGTTCTCCAGGTTCTCCCGGCGGGCGCCCGGTCTGGCGGCGGAAATGGCGTCCGCGGCCTGGACGATGAGGGCGGTGATGGTCTGAGCCTCCACGTCGCCGTGGTGGGCTTCGATGGCGTGGATGACCTCCTTGGACTCGCGGTACTTCCGGGCGGCTTCAACGCCCAGCTGCACGTGGGAGCCCTCCACCTCCTGGGTCAGGGCCTTGCCGATGTCGTGGAGCAGGCCCGCTCTCTTGGCCAGAGTGCTGTCCACGCCCAGCTCGTCCGCGATGACGCCGGAGAGCAGGGAGACCTCCACGGAATGGCCCAGCACGTTCTGGCCGTAGGAGGTGCGGTACTTCAGGCGGCCCAGCAGCTTCACCAGCTCCGGGTTGATGCCGTGGATGCCGGTGTCGAAGGTGGCTCTTTCGCCGGCCTGCTTGATGGAGGCGTCCACTTCCTTGCGGGCCTTCTCCACCATCTCCTCGATGCGGGTGGGATGGATGCGGCCGTCGGAGATCAGCTTCTCCAGAGCCAGCCGGGCAATCTCGCGGCGGACGGGATCGAAGGAGGACACGGTGATGGCCTCCGGGGTGTCGTCGATGATGAGATCCACGCCGGTCAGGGTCTCGATGGTGCGGATGTTGCGGCCCTCGCGCCCGATGATGCGGCCCTTCATCTCCTCGCTGGGCAGGTCCACGGTGGACACGGTGATTTCGGACACGTGGTCGGCGGCGCATCTCTGGACGGCCTGGGCGATGATCTCACGGGCCTTTTCGTCCGCCTGATCCCGGAACTCGGATTCCAACTCCACGATCTTCTGGGCCTGCTCGTGCCGGATCTCCCCCTCCAGCTGGGCGATGAGCTTCGCCGTGGCTTCCTCCGCGGTCATGCCGGCGATCTTCTGCAGGGTCTCGTACTGTTCGGTCTTGATCTTCTCGATGGCTTCGTTCTTGTCGGTGGCTTCCTTCAGCTTCTTCGTGAGGCTTTCGTCCTTCTTCTCCAGAGCCTCGGTCTTGCGGTCCAGGGCCTCCTCCTTGGACTGGACCCGGCGCTCCTGACGGGTGAGCTCGCTCCGGCGTTCCTTCAGCTCCTGCTCGAACTCGTTCTTGGTCTGCAGGATCTCCTCCTTGGCCTCGAGCAGCGCTTCCTTCTTCTTGTTGTCGGCGGTTCTGATGCCGTCCTCCAGAATCTTTCTGGCCTGTTCTTCAGCGGAACCGATCTCGGACTCCGCGACTTTTTTCCGGTAGAAGATACCGCCTGCGAATCCCGCAGCGGCCATGATAATCCCGACGATGATGTAAGGGATATACTGCATTCCGCCCCTCCTTTTCTGGTTGTCCGTGTTTTGCATGATGACAAATAATGCGGCGCGGAGAGGATCCCCCCGTCGCCTCCTCCTTGGTAGTCGTTCTCTGCGTCTGACGCAGCCGTTTATCTGGTCGGGAGAGCGTTCCGGGCTGTTTTCAGCGGACCGGGAGCCCTCTCCGAGCGGTTTTTTCAAGTGAAAGAAAAAACGTACTACTCTATATTATAACGCAGTGCGTTGGCGATGTCAAGTGATTTTTCCGTTAATTCCGCCATACGCCGGAGGGAATGCGGCCGGATCGGAAAGGGACGGATTGCGGGCTGTTTTTTCCTCTTCTCCCTTGCTTTTTCAGGCGGAATATGGCATAATGGGGAGCGAGAATCCACATTCCTTCCTTCCGAAAGGAGCAGCAATATGCCTGTATCGTTCATCGAAGACCGGAAGCTGTTCAAGCTGGACGCGGCGGGGACCACGTACGTGATGGCCGTCGCTCCGGGGAACTACCTCCTGGGACTTTACTGGGGCGCGCCGGTCCCGGATGCCAATTTCGACGGCTACGCCTTCCGCGACTACGCCTCCTCCTTCTCCCCCTCCTGCGAGGAGGTGGGCGAGGGTCCCTTCTCCCCGGACACGGCTCCCCTGGAATACGCCGGCTTCGGCACCGGAGACTTCCGCAAGTGCGCCGTATCCATCCGAAACGCCGACGGCAACGACGCCACGGACTTCCGCTACACCGGCCACCGGATCCTCTCCGGCAAGGGAGGGCCCGCCGGGATGCCCGCAACCTTCGGGGCGAACCCCGGGGACTGCTCCACCCTTGAGATCGACCTGGAGGACCGGACCACCGGAGCGGAGCTGACCCTCTGCTACACCGTATTTGAGGATCTGCCGGTCATCACCCGGTACGCGCGGCTGAAGAACGGCTCGGAGCGTCCCTTCGACATCGAGAAGATCTCCTCCGCCTCGGTCCAGCTGAACGCCATGGACTTCGACTTCATCCACCTGTACGGGCGGTGGGGCGCGGAGAGAAACCTGGTCCGCTCTCCCCTGGCCCACGGCCATCAGTCCATCAGCTCCTCCCGCGGCTCCTCCTCCCACTATCACAATCCCTTCGCGGCTCTGGCAAGACGCGGCGCGGACGAGGACCGGGGCGAGGTTTACGGCTTCAACCTGGTCTACTCCGGCAGCTTCGACATCACGGCGGACGTGGATTACTACGCCACGACCCGGCTGAACATGGGCATCAATCCGGAGGGCTTCCTCTGGCATCTGGAGCCGGACGAGGTCTTCGAGACGCCCGAGGCGGTGCTGGTCTACTCGCAGGAGGGTCTGGGCGGCATGTCCCGGACCTTCCACCGGCTGTATCTGAACCACCTGATCCGCGGGAAGTACCGCCGGGAGGTGCGGCCCCTGCTCATCAACTCCTGGGAGGCCGCCTTCTTCGATTTCGACACGGAAAAGCTGGTGTCCTTCGCGGAGCGGGCGAAAGAGATCGGCATCGACATGCTGGTCATGGACGACGGCTGGTTCGGACGCCGGAACGACGACAGAAGCTCCCTCGGCGACTGGTGGGTGAACGAGGACAAGCTGCCCGGCGGTCTGGGAGTCCTCATTGACCGGGTGAACGCCCTGGGCCTGAAGTTCGGCATCTGGTATGAGCCGGAGATGATCTCCCCGGACTCCGACATCTACCGGGCGCATCCCGACTGGTGCCTCCACGTGCCGAACCGCCCGAATTCCGTGGCGCGCCATCAGTACGTCATCGACATGTCGCGGCAGGACGTGCGGGACAACATCTGGGAGCAGATGAACGCGGTTCTGTCGAAGTATAAGATCGACTACGTGAAGTGGGACTTCAACCGGAACCTGACCGAGGCCGGGTCCGCCCTCTTGTCCGCGCCGCACGGGGAGGAGATCTTCCACCGCTTCGTGCTGGGCACCTACGAGCTCATGGGACGGCTGACGGACACCTATCCGGAAATCCTTCTCGAGAACTGCTCCGGCGGCGGCGGGCGCTTCGATCCCGGCATGCTGTACTTCAGCCCGCAGATCTGGGCCTCGGACAACACGGACGCCATCGAGCGGCTGGCCATCCAGTTCGGCACCTCCCTCTGCTATCCGGCCTCCACCATGGGCGCCCACGTGTCCATGAGCCGGCGCACGGGCTTTGAGGCCAAGGGAAACGTGGCCATGTGGGGCACCTTCGGCTACGAGCTGGATCCCAACCGGCTGACGGAAAAGGATCTGGAGATCGTGAAGGGACAGGTGGCGGACTACCACAAGTACTACGAGCTGATCCACTACGGGGATCTCTACCGGATCACGGATCCCTGGGACGACGCCTTCCGGTGCGCCTGGGAGTTCGTGTCCCAGGACAAAACCGAGGCGCTGTACACCCAGGTGGTCATGCGGTACCAGCACTGCCCGACCCTTTTCGTGCGGTTCCGGGGGCTGGATCCGAAGATCACCTACGTGCTCGAGTCCACGGGAGAGGAATACTCCGGCGCGTTTCTCATGAACGCCGGTCTGAATCTGGCCCGGTATCCCAGAGGGACCGGGGAGAGCTTCACGCTCCACTTTGTCAAGAAAGGCTGAGGAGGCTGTCATCATGATCATCGACCACAGAAACGTCAGAATCACCGGCGGTTTTTGGAAAAAGAAGATGGATCTCAACCGCCGGGTCACCATGAACGCCGTCTACGACCGGTTCCACGAGTCCGGACGGATCGACGCCTTCCGCTGTGACTGGAAGGAAGGAATGCCCAACCGGCCCCACATCTTCTGGGACTCCGACGTGGCGAAATGGATGGAGGGCGCGGCGTACATCCTGGAGACGGACGACAATCCCGCCCTTGAGGAAAAGGTGGAGCAGCTCGTCGACTGGATCGAGGCCAACCAGCACGAGGACGGCTACTTCAACATCTACTACACGGTGGTGGAGCCCGACAAGCGCTGGACAGACCGCAACTGCCACGAGCTCTACTGCGCCGGGCACCTGATGGAGGCCGCCTGCGCCTACTACAACGCCACCGGCCGGGACCGCTTTCTGAACTGCATGAAGAAATACGCGGACTACATCGCGAAGGTCTTCATGGAGGAGCACTCTGCCGCCTTCAGGACCCCCGGCCACGAGGAGATCGAGCTGGCTCTCTACAAGATGTACAAGACCACCGGGGAGGAGAAATACTTCGATCTGATGAAGTACTTCCTGGAGACCCGGGGACAGCCGGACAACGACGAGGCACAGATCTTCCTGGCGGCCCACTACGCCCAGTCCCACGCCCCCATCCGGGATCAGCACGAGGCCTTCGGCCACTCCGTCCGGGCCATGTATCTCTACTCCGGCATGGCGGATCTGGCGAACGAGACCGGGGACGAAGCCCTCCTCACGGCCTGCCGGGACCTCTTCGACGACACCACCCGCCGCAAGATGTACGTGACGGGCGGCATCGGGTCCACCAACATCGGCGAGGCCTTCACCATCCCCTACGATCTGCCCAACGCCCGGGCCTATACGGAGACCTGCGCCTCCATCGGCCTGATGTTCTTCGCCAACCGGATGTTCCGGGCGGACCCGGTGAAGAGCTCGAAATACGCCGACGTGGTGGAACTGGAGATGTACAACGGCGCCCTCTCCGGCCTCTCCCTGGACGGCGAGAAGTTCTTCTACGAGAATCCGCTTGAGATCAACCTGACGGAGCGGCACCGCATCACCGCCACCAACGACCGGGAGCACTTCCCCATCACGGAGCGGGTGCGGATCTTCGGATGCTCCTGCTGCCCGCCCAACCTGAACCGCCTGCTGCCCGCCCTGGGGGACTACTTCTGCGGCTGGGACGAGGCGGAGGGCGCGGTTTACGTCAACCAGTTCGGCCAGAGCGAATTCAGCCTGGGAGACGCCCATGTGACGGTGGAGACGGACTATCCCCTGACCGGCCGGGTGCACGTGAAGGCCGATGTGCCGGTGTACATGCGGGTGCCGGGCTGGTGCCGCGGGAACTTCCGTGCCGACGCGCCCCACGTGACAGCAAACGGCTACGCGCGGTTCGACGCCGGGGAATTCACCATCGTCTATGAGATGAAGCCCGTGCTGATCAGCGCCAACGTCAACGTGACGCCCAATCTCGGGAAGGCAGCCCTGAAGCGCGGTCCCGTGGTGTACTGCGCCGAGGGCGTGGACAACGGGGGCGACGTGCACAGCCTGTACTTCGACCGCTCGACGGTGCGGAACGCGGACGTGGAGTATTCGGACTTCTTCTCCGCTCCGGTGATCACCCTGCCGGGCTTCCGCATCCGGAACAGCAGCGACGATCTCTACGGCCCGCTGGACGAGGTCTACGAATTCGTGAAGATCCGCATGATCCCCTACGCCGCCTTCGCCAACCGCGGCGAGACGAATATGCTGGTCTGGATCAACGTGAGGTAAGGGAAAGTAACGCTGTAAAGCCGGTGCCTGACCGTCCGCACCGAACGGAAAACAGAAGGTTCTGTTCATGCCCAACCCCTTTGAAAGGGAGGGCCCGGGGAGGGGAAACTTTCCGCAGAAAGTGTCCCCTCTTTTCCAAAAAAACACCTTTCCGCCCATACCATACGCTCACTTAACCATTTTCAGAAAGGAGATCCCATGCCAAACCTGTATGAACGCTATGCCGCGGTGAAAAAGCAGATCGGCGGCAACCGGGAGCAGTTCGGATACGAGGAGACCTTCGGCATGCCCCGGGAGGAGCAGATGCACGTCACGCCTCCCGCCCGGTATCTGGTGCGGATCCTCTCCGAAACCGAATTCGCCATCCGGCTTTCGGAATCCCTGGACGGGAAATATGACGAGAACGTGGGAGAAGCCCTCTCCGTCCTGGAGAACGCGCTGACGGAGGACGGAGCCGTGACGAAGGGAACCGCGGCCCGCGCGGAGGAGCTTCTCATGCCCCTCTCCACCGACGCCAAGGAATACAAGCTGATCCTGGCGGGCCACGCCCACATCGACATGAACTGGATGTGGTCCTGGCCGGAGACCGTCGCCGCCACCATCGCCACCTTCACCACCATGCTGAACATCATGGACGAGTACCCGGACTTCTGCTTCAGCCAGTCCCAGACCTCCGTCTATCAGATCGTGGACGAATACGCGCCCCAGCTGAAGGAGAGAATGCTGGAGCGGATCCGGGAGGGGAGATGGGAAATCACCTCCTCCGCCTGGGTGGAGACCGACAAGAACATGCCGAACACCGAATCCCTCCTCCGCCACATCGGGTACTCGAAGAAGTATCTGAAGGAGAACTGGGGGATCGATCCGGATTCCCTGGAGATCGACTTCTCCCCGGACACCTTCGGCCACTCCGCCAACCTGCCGGAGCTGGACGGCTTCGGCGGCGTGAAGTACTACTACCACTGCCGGGGCCTGAACGGGGACAACGCGCTTTACCGCTGGCGGGCCCCCTCCGGGAAGGAAATGATCGTCTACCGGGAGCAGTACTGGTACAACAGCGGTATCACCCCGAAGCCGGCCATGGGCCTGATCGACGTCTCGAAGCTGTCCGGCGGGCTGAAGACCGGGCTGGTGGTCTACGGCGTGGGCGATCACGGCGGCGGACCCACCAGACGCGACGTGGAGCGCGGGCTTGAAATGATGGGATGGCCGGTGTTCCCCACGATCAGATTCGGCACCTTCCGTGAGTTCTTCCACGAAGCGGAAGCCGTCCGGGACAAGCTGCCCCTCGTCGATCACGAGCTGAACCACATCTTCATGGGCTGCTACACCACCCAGAGCCGGATCAAGAGGGGCAACCGGCGGTGCGAGAACGCCCTGTCCGAGGCCGAAACCGTCAGCGCCCTCGCCATGCTGGGAGCCGGAAGGGAGCCGAATCCCTCCGCCCTCGAACGGGCCTGGCAGAAGGTGCTCTTCACCCACTTCCACGACATCCTCACCGGCTCCTGCGTGCAGGACAGCCGCGAGCACGCCATGGGCCTGTATCAGGACGCGCTGGCGGCGGCCAACTCCGAGACCTCCTTTGCCCTGAACGCCCTGACCGCCGCCGTGGACACCTCCGCCATCGAGGTTCAGCCCGATCCCGCCTCCCAGAGCGAGGGAGCCGGCGCGGGCTACAACATCGAGCGGTTCAGCGGACGGGCCGTGGACGAGCGCGGAGGCGGCCTGACCCGGATCTGGACCGTATACAACTCCACGAACGCCGACCGCTCCGAGCCCGTGGAGATCACCGTCTGGGACTGGACCGGGGACATGCGGTATCTGAAGGTGACGGACGCGGCGGGCAGTCCCCTGGAATTCCAGAAGCTGGACGGCTCTCTCCAGCAGTACTGGGACCACAAGTATTTCCGCTTCCTGGTTCAGCTGACCGTTCCCGCGCTGTCCTACGCGACGGTCGTGCTGTCCCAGGCGGAGATGGGGACGTATCCCGTGTACCGCCAGCCCTCCTTCCGCACGTCTCCGGACGACCGGAACAAGGTGCTCGAGAACGATCTGGTCCGGGCGGAATTCGACTACGCCACGGGCGAACTGATCTCCTTCATCGAAAAGGAAACCGGGCGGGAGCTGCTTGCGGAAGGAAAGCGGGCGACGGTCGTTCTCATCGACACCAACCGCCACAACTCCAACGCCTGGAACATCGGAACGCACCTCGAGACCGTCCCGCTCACCGGCGTCACCGACATCCGCACTACGGCGGGCGGTCCCCTGCGTCAGGGCTTCTCCTTCGAGGCAAAGATCCGCTCCTCCACGGTCCGGGTGGAATACACCCTCGACAAGGGAGCGAAGACCCTGCGCGTCTCGATTCACGCGGACTGGTCGGAGACCGGCGGCGAAAAGGTCCCCGTGCTGGCCTATCTCTTCCCGTCCTCCGCTGAAACGGACCGCTTTGCCTACAACGTCCCGGGCGGCGTACAGATCCGTCCCGCGGCTCACGGCGACCGCCCCGGCCTGTCCTACATCGCGGCTCAGACGGACGGCGGCGCGGACAAAATCGGCATCGTGACGGATTCCAAATACGGCTTCCGCGGCACCTCGGACGACGGACGCGCCACCCTCTGCTCCACCCTCATCAACTCCGCCACCAGCCCCGATCCCTATCCGGAGCGCGGCATCCATGACATCTGCCTGAACGTCGGACTCCTGCCGGCCTGCCCGGTGAAGCGCGAATACGCGGCGTCGGCCATGAACCGGCCCATGACGGCGGTCTCCACCGGACGCCACGGCGGGATTCTCCCGACGGCCGGGACCCTGCTCAGGGCCTCCGCCGACACGGGCGTGCTCTCCGCCGTCATCGCGGACGGGAACACCCTGACGGCGCGGTTCTACTCGGTGTCGGACGACTCCGGCCTCATGACCCTCGACGCGGGCGTGCCCGTGAAGGAGGCCTGCCTGACCGATCTCACCGGCCGGAAAACCGGCGCGTGCACCGTCGAGGGAACGAAGATCACGGCTCCTCTCGCGCCCCATGCCGCCGCCCAGATCACGGCGGTTCTGTAAGCCTCATCCTCCAAAACCGCGGAGATAAGCTCCGCGGTTTTTTTGTGGGAATTCACGGATTTCTGTTGACAAAGGCGGGGCGTTTCCTATATAATAAGAAAAAATGCGCGGGGAGACCCGGGCGAGTTCACAAAAAAAGGCAGGTATCATTATGGTTTACATCGGCGTTGACCTCGGCGGCACCAACATTGCCATCGGTATTGTGAATGAGAAGTTCGAGATCATCAAAAAGGGCTCCACGCCCACGCTTCCGGACCGGGGCGGCGACGCCATCATCGCGGACATGGCGGCTCTCTCCCGCAAGCTGCTGGCGGAATGCGGCCTGACCCTGGACGACGTGGCGTATGCCGGTGTGGCGACTCCCGGTACCGCCAACAGCGAGACGGGCTACGTGGAATACTCCAACAACATCCCCTTCCTGCACTATCCCATGGCGGACAAGCTCTCCGCGCTTCTGGACGGCAAGCCGGTCCACATCGAGAACGACGCCAACGCGGCGGCCAAGGCGGAAGCGGTGGCGGGCGTTGCGGCGGGCGTTCCCTTCTCCGTCATGATCACCCTGGGCACGGGCCTCGGCGGCGGCATCATCATCGACAACAAGGTCTACTCCGGCTTCAACTTCGCGGGCGCTGAGCTGGGCCATACGGTGATCCAGACCGGCGGACGTCCCTGCACCTGCGGACGGAAGGGCTGCTGGGAGGCCTACTCCTCCGCCACGGGCCTGGTCAACATCACGAAGGACCGCCTGAAGGATGCCCGGGAGGCCGGACGGAAGACCATCATGGAAGACATGATCGGCGGCGACCTGTCGAAGGTGTCCGCGCGGACCGCTTTCTCCGCCATGAAGCAGGGCGACGAGGTGGCGGCCGAGGTGGTGGACGAATACATCACCTATCTGGCGGTGGGCGTTGCCAACATCATCAACATCTTCCAGCCCAACGTCCTCTCCATCGGCGGCGGCATCTGCAACGAGGGCGAATACCTGACCAAGCCCCTTCTCGAGAAGGTCTGGAAGGAGACCTACTCCCGGGAGGGCACCCCGAGGACCGACATCAAGATCGCCAAGCTGGGCAACGACGCGGGCATTATCGGAGCCGCGGTGCTGGCGCAGTAAAGCGATCTCATCTTCGGGTTCCCGCGCTGTCCGGGGCGGCGTTTCCAAAGCCTGCCGACGGAGCGCGGGAGCAAAGGAGCAGACATGACGCATCCCGAACGAAAAGCCGCGAAGCGGTTCGACATGCCCGGAAGAGCCGCCGCCTTCACGGATCTGGTCTATTCCGGGACGGAGGGCTCGTGGGAGAAGATCCGCGCGGATCAGAAAAGCCGCCTGCCGGAGCCTCCCCGGTATCGGCTCTATTTCGGTGAGCTGCACGGGCATTCAGATCTCTCCGACGGGGGAGTCCCCATCGACGATTACTTCAAACGGCTCCGCGATCTGGCAGGGATGGACTTCTGCGCCCTGTCCGACCACGATCACGGAGGCGTGGGCAGACCGGAGCTCTGGAATGCCGGGAAATGGGAGCTAACAAAGGAGAAGGTGCGGGAGTACTACGAGCCCGGGGAATTCACCACCCTCTTGGCGTACGAGCGGGATTCCTACCCCTTTTACAATAATCTGGTGGTATACTACCGAGGGGACGACGGAGAGCTGCTCCGCGGCGTCCGGGACGGTGAGCTCACCCGGGAGGAGCTGCGCCGCTGGCTGAGCCGGGACGATCTGATCCTCGTGCCCCACGACACGAACATCCTGTCCTCCGGGGCGGATTTTCTGGCCATGGAGCCGGAGGACATGACGCCCCTCATTCAGGTCTACGGCCGGGCCAGCAGCTGCGCGGAATACATGGGCGATCCGCTGGCGGGGATGCTGGGCGACGACTGCGAGGGAGGCCACTGGCAGGACGCCCTGAAGCGCGGGATCCGGATGGGCTGCATCGCCTGCTCGGATGACCACGGCGGCAACGGCGGCATGTCGACCGGTCCGTTTCCGTATGGCTGTCCCGGCATCACCGGCGTCTGGGCGGAGGCGAACACCCGCGAGGCCGTTTTCGACGCCCTGAAGGCCCGCCGGTGCTACGGCTTCATGGGCGGGAAAATCGCGGTGGATTTCCGGGTCAGCGGGCATTACATGGGCGAGGAGATCACGCTCTCGTCCGATCCCGAGCTCTATTACCGGATCGACGCGGACGCGCCCGTGGCCTCCGTCACCGTGGTGAAGAACTGCCGGGACTATCTCGTCCTGCGGAAGAAGGCGGAACAGCTGGTGTACGACTACCGGCAGGAGCAGGAAACCGACTGCTACTACCTCCGCGTCATCCTCGAGGACGGCCGTCGGGCATGGACCTCCCCCGTCTGGGTCAGCCGGACGTAAGGGATACGCCGCTTCTTCCGGATCCGTCGGTCCCTTCCGAACGCATCAAAAAACAGGCTTACCGTATCGGCGGCAGGCCTGTTTTTTCATTTGCGTGCCAAACGCTTCCGGCTCACTCCCCGTATACCAGCTCCTCCATTTTCGCGCTGATGTAGGAGGAAGAACCGTTGAGGTCTGTGCGGTTGGTGACCCAGGTGAAGGAGGTCCCGTCCGCGGGGGAGACGACGAAATGAGTCCCGAAGGCTCCGCTCCAGCCGAAGGAACCGGCGGGACAGGGACTCCTCGCCAGGACGGGGTCCCTGCGGATCATCATGCCCAGCCCCCAGACACATCCGCCGCCGAACTTCCGGTACGGAGCCTCGGTCCGCATGAGCCGCACGGTTTCGGGCTTCAGGACCCGGACGCCCTTTCTCTCTCCCTCGCACGCCAGCATTTCCGTGAAATGGTCGTAGTCCTCCGCCGTGGCGTAGAGTCCCGCGCCGCCCGCCGTATAGGAGGATCCGAGAGGGGCGAGATGGCCGTAGACCTCCCCGTCCTCCGTCACGTCCAAAAGGTCCCCGTTCTCCCGCCGAACCAGCGCGACGGTCCGGGCAAGGTCCTCCGGAGACGGGAAGAAGCATGCGCTCTCCATCTCCAGCGGATCGAAGAGATTCTTCCTGAGATACTCCTCGGCGGGCATGTCCGAAACGATCTCCGCCAGCCGCAGGAGCACGTCGAAGCCCGCCTGGGGGGAGTAGCCGGTCTGTGTGCCGGGATCAAAATCCAGAGGCCACGCGGCGTAATGCTCCACCACGTCGGCGAGAGTCCTCCGCTCTCCCCGGAACGCGCCGCACAGCTGTCCCACCGGTCCCTGCTCCAGGCCTGAGGTGTGGGTCAGCAGATCCCGGGCCGTCATGGGGCGGGAGGCGGGGACGGTCACAACGCCATCGGGGGTGAAGCCGTCCCGGTTCCGGAAGGGATCCTCTCCCCGGTACCGGTCGTCGTCCGCCACCCTCGGGGATCCGAAGGCGGGGATCCAGTCCGACACGGGCCGGTCGATGTCGAGAAGTCCCCTCTCCGCCAATTGCATGACGGCGGCGGCGGTGACGGGCTTGGTCATGGACATCATGCGCCAGAGATGGTCATAGGAAACGGGCTTTCGGGAGGCGGCGTCCGCGTATCCCCAGGCCTGACGGTACAGGACCTCGCGCCCTCTGCGGACGATGAGGATGCCCCCGGTGATTTCGCGGTTTCCGAGATAGCCCTCCGCGGTCCGCTCGATTTTCTGAATGTTCACGGTTCGCTCTCCTTTCGGAATCGGTTTTCTGTCCTGTCCCATTGTACCCCGCGGCGGCGGATTTGTCAAGCGGCGGCGCGACGGACGGCTTTATTACAGTTATATTACAGATTCCGTTTCTCTCTTGCAAAATAGTTCCATTCATGGTAGACTGTCGTGGGCTTTGTCGGACAGCTCCTGTGTGCCGTCCGTGCCCTTTTCCGCGCCGGGATCCACTCCGACCGGCAAGACCTTCGATCATAACACGGAACTTGATACGACAGCTATGAATAAGAAACAAAACCGAAAAAAACGGGCGGGCTGGGGGACGGCTCTGCCCTTTCTCAAGGGATCGGTGCGGTTCTTCGCCCTGTGCATCCTGTCCTCCATGCTGGCGTCCCTCTGCGAGCTGATCATCCCGCGGATCATCGGCTTCACGGTGGACTCCCTCCTGGGCGGCGCGGCGCTCCCTCCCTACGCGGCGAAAATCGCCGGGATCTTCGGCGGAGAGAACTACCTGCGCACCCACCTCTGGGTCACGGCCCTCATGATCCTGATCATCGCCGTGTTCCTCGGGCTCTTCAAGCTGGGGGAGAGCGTCTTCAACCGGCTGGGCTCCGAGACTCTGGTGGAGACCATGCGCAACCGGCTCTTCTCCCATCTGGAGCGGCTTCCCTCCTCCTGGTTCACCGCCCATCAGACCGGCGACATCATCCAGCGGTGCACCTCGGACGTGGAGACCCTGAAGTCCTTCCTCTCCGAGCAGATGACCTCCATCATCTCCACAGTGCTGCTGATCATCCTCTCCGTGGCGTTCCTGTTCACGGTCAGCGTGCCTCTGGCGGTGACGGCGCTGGTGTCCGCTCCCGTCATTGTGGCCTATTCGGCGGTGTTCCACGGGAAGATCGGCGACGGCTTCGAATACTGCGATCAGAATGAGGGCAAGCTCTCCGCCATCGCCCAGGAAAACCTCACCGGCGTGCGGGTGGTCCGGGCCTTCGGCCGCGAGATGTACGAGGTGGACAAATTCACGAAGCAGAACGACCTCTACGCCGAC
>CACYWX010000028.1 GCA_902778205.1 uncultured Ruminococcus sp.
CGGCCTCTTCCTGGGACTGGCAGGTCTTTGAGGAATTCGACGACAACACCGGATACCGGTACTACCGGTACTGGAACGGTCAGGAGCACGGAGACGTGGGTGAGGTCCAGCTGTACGGCTATCCGCTGGACGGGAACTACACCCCGCCCACTCCCGCCACCCTGGCCCAGCCCGCCGGAGAGGTGACGGTCTCCTTTGACATCCGGCGGGATACCATCTCCTCCGAGGCCCAGCCCATCACGGTTCAGCCCGGAGAGACCTACCCCGCCCTGCCCGGATCTGCGGTCAGCAGCTTCACCGGCTGGTACACCCTGCCGGAGGGAGGCGATCCGGTGAAGGAGGGAGATCCCGTGACGCGGCTCACCTCCCACACCCTCTATGCTCATTACAGCGGCGAAGAGGCGGAGGCCGTCAGCACGGAGGAACCGGCTCCCGCAGATCCCGCCCCGGCGGAGGATTCCACTCCGGCCGACGATGCCCCGACGGAGGAGCTTCCCGCAGAAGAGGAAGCAGTCCGGACGGATGAGACCGAAACCGGAATCCGCATTCTGCCTCTGGTCTGCATCGCGGTCTCCGCTCTGGCCGTGGCCGGAACCCTTGTGATCCTGGCGCGGAAGAAGGACTGAACACCAGGCAAGACAAAAACTCCCGTCGATGAATCGGGAGTTTTTTCTGCAGGATGCGGGCTCAGCCCCTTCGTATCCGATCTCCGGAGCGCAGGTTCCGGCCCATGCCTTCCCCGTTCTTCGGTCCGTCTCCGTCCGGTCTTCCGGGAGGATCGGAGGGACCCTCTCCGCGCGGACCGTTCCCGTCGGGCAGGGACTGTCCGGGTGCGGGCCGTCCTGTACCGCCGTTTCGCTTGTGGTCCAGGAAGCGGCTGATCTCCTCGTCCTCGCTCATGAACTCCTCGGCGGAGACGCCGTCGATGGGCGTGATGTAGCGCTTGGCCTGGGTGGTGAACAGCTCGTAATAGACGCCGCGCTTCTTCATGAGCTCCGCGTGACTGCCCGTCTCGATGAGAGCGCCGTTCTCCAGCACGAAGATCTTGTTGGCCACGGTGGCGGAGGACAGGCGGTGGGACACGAAGATGCAGGTCTTGTCCTTGCGCAGGCGGTCGAACTGGTTGTATATGTCCTGCTCGGCGATGGCGTCCAGGGAGGCGGTGGGTTCGTCCAGGATGATCACGTCGGAATCCGAGTAGAAGGCCCGGGCGATGGACAGCTTCTGCCACTGGCCGATGGACAGCTCGATGCCGTTCTCCTCGAAGTAGCGCATCAGCGGCGTATTGTAGCCGTCCGGGAGCTTCTCGATGAACTGGCTGGCGGTGGACTGCTCGGCAGCGGTCACGATGTCCCCGTCGTCGGCCTCCCGGTCGATTTGGCCGAAGCGGATGTTCTCCTTCACGTTGACGGCGTACTTGCCGAAGTCCTGGAAGATGATGCCGAACATGGCGTAGAGGTCGTCCACGTCGTATTCCTTAATGTCGTATCCGTCCAGCAGGATCACGCCCTCGGTGGGGTCGTACAGACGGGTCAGCAGCTTGATGAGGGTGGTCTTGCCGGCCCCGTTGAGCCCCACCAGCACGCAGGTGTCGCCGGGCTCCAGCTTCAGGGACACGTTGTCGATGACCTTGCGCTCGGTGCCGGGATAGGAGAAGGACACGTTTTTGAACTCGATGGTGTGGCCCGTGCCGTGATTCACCTTCCGGGGAGCGGGCAGGGCGGGTACCACGGTGCGCTTCTCGTTCATGAAGAGGATCAGGTTGTCGATGAAAAGGGTGCCCTCGTAGATGGAGGCGGTGGTGCCGATGATGGTGCCGATGCCTCCGGCGATGGAGCCCAGCGCGCCGGTGTACAGGGAGTAGTCGCCCACGGCGTACCGTCCCTCCGCGACGCCCTTGGCGATGAAGAGGAACAGGGCGCAGTTGATGGCGGTGGTCAGCAGGTTGATGCCGATGTTCCACAGGCCCTCGCCCACAAACAGCTTCTTCAGGCCGCCGAAATACCGCAGGAAGGTCTCCTGATACCGGCCGATGAAGGTATCGGACAGATGGAAGAGGCGGATCTCCTTCACCATGTCCTTGTTGGTCATAAGGTCGGAGTAGTAGCTCATCTGGCGGCGGTCCTTGGAGTGCCAGCGCACGTACCAGAAGTTCTTCTTCCGGTAGGCGAAGCTGATGACGGCGGTCGGCGCGCTCATGAGAACGATGACCAGGGGCGCCCACCACGCGATGCCCGCCAGGATCACCACGAAGGACACCATGCTGATGACCGTGGAGATGATGGTGAAGTTGCTGTTGAGAATGTTGATGGGGCGGTTTCCGGCTTCCCGCTTGGCGTTCTCGAACCGCTCGTAGAACTCCGGATCGTCGAAGGACGCCAGGTCCACCTCACGGGCCTTGTTCATGATCTTCAGGTTCGTGTGGTTGACCACCAGCTCCCCGGCGATGTTGTTGAGAATATTGGAGATGCGGCTCACCGTGCCTGTCAGAAAGTTGAAGCCGAACCGCAGCACCAGAAGCCAGATGACGGTGTCGAACATGATCTCCCCGCCGGAGGTCACGGACATATAGGCCTCCGCCAGCCCGTTCAGAAGAGCCGCGCCGATGTACGCGCTGATAACGGGGGTGACGCCGTTCCAGACCGCCATAAACACCATGAACAATAAGATCCACGGCTTGGTGTCCCACACCAGGCGGAAAATATAGAATAAACGGTAGAAAAATTTGGATACGAGCCGCTTCAGATAGCCGGGCACCTCGCGGATGCTCTCGGGCTTCGGTTCCTTCAGCTTCTCCATCATCTGTTCGCGGCGTCCTCTGTATCCGCCGCCAGGGCCTCCGGGTCCCATAGGGTCTTCCTCCTTCAGTCATGTCCCGCCGGCGAGGAGCTCTCCGCTCCGGATCCGGGGTTCTGTGTCTCAGCCGGATCCCGGTCCTTCGGCAGGGTCGGGCGCGGCGCGTCTGTCAGTTTTTTCAGCAGTGCGCAGAGGGTGGTCTTCTCCTCGTCCGTCAGGGGAGAGAGGAACTGCGCGGCATGGCGGCGGTGGGCTTCCCGGAAGTCGGACACCCTCCGGCTTCCCTCCTCCGTCAGGGACACGATGAGCTGTCTGCGGTCCTCACCGGACTGCGCTCTGGACACCAGCCCGTCCTCCTCCATCCTGACGATCAGCTCCGACAGGGACTGGGGACGGATCTCCAGCAGCTCCGCCAGTCTGCTCTGGCTCATGGGGCCGTGGTCGCGGAGGGTTCCCATGATGCGTCCCCGTCCGTGCTCCCTCTGCGGCTCCGGGGATCCCTCCGGCCCGTTGTCGCCGGGATTCGGGAATTCCGGAGGCCGGGGCCCGGGTCCGCGGCGGCTGATAGCGTTGAGCTTTCTGAGGGTGCGCACGATCTCTTCGTTGAGCCGGTCCTGCTCGGTCAGGGTCTTTTCCGTATCGGTCAATCCGTTCTCCTTTCATGATCCGCCGCTCCCGGCGGTTTTATCAGGTACCTTACAAACAGCACTATTATACACGATTTCTAAAATTTTGTCAAGACTTTTAGATTAAAAAACGCTGAAAAATCCGAAAGGCTCTTGACAGGAGGTCCGGGCGGGAGTATAATGTCATCACGATATCAATCCGATATCATCCCGTAATCGACAACCGTGCATTGACAGGAGGTACGACATGGCAAAGTTCATGGAAGGTTCCTACAAGAACGTAGAGGAAAAGATTTACAAGGCGAAAAGCGGCTGGCTGATGCTGGCGCTCTCCATCCTGCTCTACGCGGCGGCCGTGGTGGGCGTCATTTTCGGCGGCATGGGGATGGACAAAGGGACCCCGGGGAGCGTCGTGCTGTTCGTGGTCAGCATGGTGTACCTGAGCCTGGGCTGGATCCTGTGGTGCGGCCTCAAGGTGGTCCGTCCCAACGAAGCCCTGGTGCTGACCCTGTTCGGCCGGTACATCGGCACCCTGAAGCAGGACGGCTTCTTCTTCGTCAATCCCTTCTGCGCGTCCTTCAACCCCGCTGCCAAGACGAAGCTGAACCAGTCCGGCGACGTCAAGCCCGAGGGCTTCACCGGCATTCAGGTCAACACCGGCACCGCCGCCGGCGAGATCGTCAGCAACAAGATCTCCCTGAAGGTCATGACCCTGAACAACAACCGCCAGAAGATCAACGACTGCCTGGGCAACCCCGTGGAGATCGGCATTGCGGTCATGTGGCGGGTGGTAGACACGGCCAAGGCGGTGTTCAACGTGGACAACTACAAGGAGTATCTGTCCCTCCAGTGCGACAGCGCGCTGCGTGAGATCGTCCGGATTTACCCCTACGACGTGGCGCCCGGCGTGGACACCACCGGCGACGGCGTGGCGGACGAGGGTTCCCTCCGGGGCTCCTCCGATCTGGTGGCGTCCCGCATCCGGGAGAAGATCCAGGAGAAGGTCGCCTTCGCGGGGCTCGAGGTCGTGGAGGCCCGGATCACGTATCTGGCCTATGCTCCCGAAATCGCGGCGGTCATGCTCCAGCGTCAGCAGGCTTCGGCCATCATCGACGCCCGGAAGATGATCGTGGACGGCGCCGTGGGCATGGTGCAGATGGCGCTGGACAAGATCAACAACGAGGGGATCTGCGACCTTGACGACGAACGCAAGGCCCAGATGGTCGCCAACCTCCTCGTGGTGCTGTGCGGCAACCGCGACGCTCAGCCCATCGTCAACACCGGCTCCATTTATTGATCCATGCCTGCGGACAAGGAGAAAAAACAGGTCCCTCTCCGGCTTTCCAAATCCCTCTACGACGAGTTGGCGCGTTGGGCGGAGGATGACTTCCGGTCCCTCAACGGTCAGATCGAATATCTGCTGACCGAGGCGGTCCGGAAGCGGAGAAAGCAGGAGGAAGCAGACCCGGACGAAAACTCCGGGGATCCGGATTAAACAACAAGCCGTGCGGCCCGGGGATCGCGTCCCTTGACCGCACGGTCTTTTATTGGTACCGGGATCAAAAAAGGGGAAGGCGTTTTCCGCTCTCCCCTTCTCTGTTATCATACGGACTGATCCGGATTACTTCGCCTGGCCGGTGAGCTGGGCGATTTCTTCCGCGAAGTTGTCCTCTCTCTTCTCAAGGCCCTCGCCCTTTTCGTACAGGACGAAGCTGGCAACCTTGATGTCGGCGCCCAGTTCCTTGGCAACCTGCTTGGTGTACTGGCCGACGGTGATGCTGTCGTCCTTGACGTACTTCTGCTCGGTCAGGCAGACTCTCTCGTAGAAGGAACCCATTCTGCCGTCCACGATCTTGTGGAGGATGGCGTCGGGCTTGTTGGCGTTCTTCTCGTCGTTCTTCAGCTGGGCCACGAGGATCTCGCGCTCTTCGTTGACGGCGGACTCGGGAACGTCTTCCACGCTCACATAGGTCGGAGGAGTGCCGGCCGCGATCTGCAGGCAGATGTTCTTGGCGTACTCGGCGAACTCGGGCTTCTTGGCAGTCTCGGCGTCGGTGTCGAACTTCACGATAACGCCGGCGATGCCGCCGCCGTGAATATAGGTGGAGGTGATGCCGTCCACGATGACGAACCGGCGGATGTTCATGTTCTCGCCGATGGTGAAGATCATGTCCTTCAGCTTGGCCTCGACGGTCTCGAAGTCGGCGTCGTAGCGGAGAGCCTTGAGGGCGTCCACGTCGGCGGGTCTGTTCTCGACGATGACCTTGAGAATATTGCGGACGAACTCCTTGAAGGTGGCGTTCTTGGCCACGAAGTCGGTCTCGGCGTTCACTTCGATCATGGCGGTCACGCCGTTCTCGGAGAGAATGTCGACCACGCCCTCGGAGGCGATTCTGCCGGCCTTCTTGTCAGCCTTGGAGAGGCCCTTTTCACGGAGGACCTTGATGGCCTCGTCGAAGTTGCCTTCGGTCTCCACGAGAGCCTTCTTGCAGTCCATCATGCCCGCGCCGGTCATGGAGCGGAGTTCGTTTACCATTTTTGCGGTGATTGCTGCCATTTTATCTGTTCTCCTGTATCTTGAATTTATAGTTCGTCGGTCTTATTTCGCGTTTCTGGCGTCGAGCTCGTCCTGCTCTTCCTCAGCCTTGGTCAGCTCGGGCTCGGCGGCGTTCAGCTGTTCGCCCTGCTTGCCCTCGAGGACCGCGTCGGCGATGATGGAGGTGATCAGGCGGATGCCGCGGATGGCGTCGTCGTTGCCGGGGATGATATAGTCGGCGTCGTCAGGGTCGCAGTTGGTATCGACGATGGCCACCACCGGGATGCCCAGCTTCTTGCATTCCAGAACGGCGTTGTGCTCCTTGCGGGGGTCGACGATGAACACGGCGGACGGAAGGCCTCTCATGCCCTTGATACCGCCGAGGTTCTTTTCAAGATTGAAGATTTCCTTCTGGAGAGCGGCGACTTCCTTCTTGGGAAGCATGTCGAAGGTGCCGTCCTCCTGCATCTTCTCGAGGGAGCGGAGTCTCTCGATGGAGGAGCGGATGGTCTTGTAGTTGGTCAGCATGCCGCCCAGCCAGCGGACGTTCACATAGTGCATGCCGCAGCGCTCGGCTTCTTCGCGGATGGTGTCCGCGGCCTGCTTCTTCG
The DNA here is from genome assembly GCA_902778205.1 of uncultured Ruminococcus sp. Taxonomy (GTDB): domain Bacteria; phylum Bacillota; class Clostridia; order Oscillospirales; family CAG-272; genus UMGS1696. The sequence goes on from CACYWX010000028.1 coordinate 6,570, forward strand.
TGCCGACGAAGAGGATGGTGCCGCCCTCCTCGGTGGTGTTGCGCACGAACATGTAGGCTTCTTCAAACTTCTTGATGGTCTTCTGCAGGTCGATGATGTAGACGCCGTTTCTCTCGGTGAAGATATACTCCTTCATCTTCGGGTTCCAGCGTCTGGTGTGATGTCCGAAATGGACGCCTGCTTCGAGCAGCTGCTTGATGGTTACGATTGCCATGGGTGTTTCTCCTTCTGAAATTGGTTTTTTCCACCATGCCGTCAGACTCTGCCGCCGGGAATTTTACGGAACCTTCGTCAAGGATCGCTCCTTTGATTCCGTCCAGCCGGTCCTGCTGACGCAAAACCGTGAATTCGGCAACCGGGCAGGCTGATGTCCGGCATGTGTGAGATAGAATGCGCGGATATGCCGCACACAATGGTTATTATACCACAAACCGGCATCGTGTGCGCGGCATATGGGATAATTCACAGATAATTTACATTTATCGGTTCACTCCCCGGCGCACCTGGCGTCGGAGCCGATGAGGTCCCGCAGGTTCCGCTCGGCGATCTCCACGATCACCAGATCGTATTCCCCGTCGTCCAGCCAGTCGACGCGGTAGGGATTGGCGCGGCTGAACAGAACATGCTCCGCGGCGTTTCCGAACAGCGGGATCAGGGCGTTCCCGAAGGAATCCCGGAACATGAGGACGGAGCCCTGCCCCATTCCGTTCTCGGTCTCCACCCGCATGTCCATGGGCGTGCGGAAGTTTCCCTTATAGACATAGCCGTCCTCCAGCGCCAGGACATAATCCTCGTCATACCGCTCCGCGCCGGGATACAGCAGGGCGTCGAGATCCCCCTCGAAGGTCCGGGATACAGCGGTCAGCGGCTGATTCATCCAGACCGGAGGCGTCAGACCCGCGGCCTCAAGGATCGCTTTCGCGGCGACGCGGGCTCCCTCGGCGTTCCAGTGAGTGTCCCGCCTGTGGTAGAGGAGTCCCTCTCCCTTCGCCTCCGCCAGCACGGGACGCAGGTCCAGAGCGTTCACGCCGCGCTGTTCCAGCAGGATCAGAAGCCGGGTCAGGTCCGAAGCATCGGTCTCCTCCGAGCGCCTCGGGACGGCGTCCGGCATATATTCGCCGTAAATCGTGTTCTTGTTGGGCGCGCAGACGAAAAGGAAGGACACGCCCCGGGCTTCGGCATAGTCGGACAGATTTTCCAGAGCGTCGGCCGCGGCGGTCAGCTCCTCCTTCGTCATGGGATCCGCGCCGGTATAGCAGTCCAGCGTGTCGGCAAAGAAGAGGAAGCCGTCCTTCCCCACGATCACCTGATCATTTCCCGTGTGAAAGACCGTCTCCCGGAGGGCGGAATATGCGTTGACCAGCCGGTCCCGGTACGCGAAGTGCTTCGAGAACCAGATTTCAAAATCGTCCCGCCAGGCGGGGGAGATGCCGTCCTCGGTCAGGAGCCGGGGCATGTCCCCTCCCTCCGCCGTCTCCGCCGCCCCGGGGATCAGAAGGCCCAGGGAGAAGAAGGCGCAGAGCAGGAAAAACGCCGCCGTGACGGTGAGATACAGTCCCTTGTGTTCGCTGTGTTTCATCATGGCTTCAGAAGATGTAGTAAATAAAGGGGTTGAAGGTCGAGGAGGCCAGGGTCATGACGCAGAGAGCAAAGAGAGGCAGGCAGAGGACGTACTCCGCTCCGCTCCAGATCTCCGCCCGGCCGGTCCGTTCCGCCAGCCGCCGGATCCCGGGCAGGACGGGAGCGGACAGAACCGCGCCGCAGAGCAGGATCACGACGGTCCATGGGGTCAGAAGCGCGCCGAGATCCACCGGGCTCCCGTGTCCCGCGAACATGGCGGCGATGTAGGAAAATCCCCTTCCCACGCTCTCCGCCCGGAACATCACAAAGCCCAGGGCGGCGCAGAGCAGAGTATAGAGCCGGGTCAGAGGGCGGAGGGCCTTTTTCTCCGTCAGCCGCTCGAAGCCGGTCACCCGCTCGAACATCATGAGGGTCCCGTGCCACAGTCCCCAGAGGATATAGGTGAAGTTCGCTCCGTGCCAGAAGCCCGTCAGGAAGAACACCAGATAGCGGTTGAGAACGGTCCGCGCCCCGCCCTTCCGGTTGCCTCCCAGTGGGATGTAAACGTAGCTGCGGAACCAGTTGGTCAGGGAGACATGCCAGCGCTTCCAGAAATCCCGGATGCTGACGGCTGAATAGGGATAGTTGAAGTTCTCCCCGATGCGGAAGCCGAAGAGGGAGGCCAGCCCCACCGCCATGTCGGAATAACCGGAGAAGTCAAAGTAGATCTGAATGCAGTAGGCGAAGGCTCCCAGCCAGGCCAGAGGCGCCGAGGGGGAATCCGCTCCGAAGGCGGCGTCCGCCAGAACCGCGGCGGTGTTGGAGATCAGGAGCTTCTTCGACAGGCCGAAGATGAACCGCCGGATCCCGGAGGCGGTCCCCTCCAGGGTGGTGGTCCGCTCCGTCAGCTGGGCGCGGATGTCGTTGTAGGAGACGATAGGACCGGCGATAAGCTGAGGAAAGAAGGAGATGTACAGCAGCAGCTTCAGAAAGCTCCGCTGGACCTGCGCCTCTCCCCGGGACACGTCCAGCACATAGGACAGGATCTGGAAGGTGTAGAAGGAGATGCCGATGGGCATGACGAATCCCGGCACGGGCAGAGCAAGGGGCGTATGGGCGTTGGTCAGGGACACCAGCCAAGGCACGTATTTGAAAAAGCCCAGGATCCCGAGATTGAGGACCACGGCACACACGGTCAGCGTTTTCCGCGTCCGTTCCCTTCCCCGCTCCGCGGCACGGCCGATCAGGACCGCGGCAAGGTAGTTGAGCAGGACCGAGCCCAGCATCAAAAGGATATAGACCGGCTCCCCGTAGGCGTAGAACAGAAGGCTCGCCAGACAAAGCAGGACGTTCCGCGCCCCGGTTCTGCGGGCCGGGATGAGGGTATGGACCAGCCAAACGGCCGGCAGGAACACAAATAAAAAAACAGCGGACGAAAAAACCATGAAACTCCAACCTCCCCGGAGGACGGAGGGGATCATCCGTTCCCATTGAAGCGATTCGTTTTATTGTATCGTATTTCCCGCCGGATTGCAAGGGGTTTGGGCAAAATCCGCGGGGAAACTGACACCGCCCGCTCAACCGTCCGTGGGAAATCAAACAACGAATGGGTTGTTGACAGCCGCGTCTCCCTCCGGTATACTGAAAGCGCACCGGCCGGAAAATCAAAATCCAAAGGAGACAAGAACAATGGAGCTGAAAATCGGAGAAAAGATCCGGGAGCTGAGACGAAGGAACGGCGTGACGCAGGAGCAGGTAGCCGCGGCTCTCGGCGTGTCCGGTCAGGCGGTGAGCAAATGGGAATCGATGGCGGGCTATCCTGACATGGAGACGGTCCCCGCGCTGGCCAATTATTTTGGCGTGTCCATCGACGATCTGTTCGGGTACGACGGAACGCGGGAGAAACGAATCCGGGAAATCTGCGAGCGCGCGGACTCCCTGTTTCACCGGAGGGACGAGAATACAGAAGAACGGCTTTCCTTGCTACGCGCCGCGGTCGACGAATTTCCCGCAAGCGGAGAACTGCTGGCACGGCTGGGATGCGCGCTGTACGATTCCGGGTGGAAGCTCGGGGCGTCTGCTTACACGACCTCGGAGGATCCGTACATCCGCCCGGATACGGAGGCAAACCGGAAGAACCCGTATTGGAAGGAAGCGATTCTGATCGACGAGAGAGCGCTCACCTTCCCGCTGACCAGTCCCGCTTACGAGACGACCGTCACGGATCTTCTGACACTGTACTGGGAGACGGGGGAGGAGGAAAAAGCGGCGTCCCTCGTGAACCGCCAGCAGTCCGTCGCCGTCTGCAGGGAACGGCTCGCGGCGAAGAATCTGACAAACTCGTGGAAGCCGCTCGGGGACGGGATTCTCGCCTTTCTCGAAGCCATGACCGATCTCATCATTCACGCGGCGACGACCGTGTCGACCATCCCGGAAAACGCAGCGCACAGCTATTCCGTACTGACGGCTTACACGGAGTTTCTTGAAACCGTGATCCCGGACGAAAACACCCTCGGCGCGCCCCGGAACCTGTTCGACCTGCATTTCTGGCGGACCGTCTTCGCCATTCGCATGGAGACGGACACGGACGAGGCGTTTCCCCGCTCGGTGGAATGCCTTACAAAAACGCTTTTCTTCGCGGACCGGCAGAACCGTCTGGCCGACACCGGCGTACACAGCTATACTGCCCCGTATCTGAAGGAAACGACCTTCGACACAACCGACCTGTACCGTTTTGAAAACGCATCCATATTCCGCAGCATGATGCAAGCCATCGGGACCCGGAGGACGCCGGAGCTCGACGCCGCATTGTCCGGGATCCCGCGCTATGCGGACTGGCTGGCAAATCCGGAAGGCTGACAACACGCACTCCCGCATGAAAAAAGAGGGAGGACTCCGTTTCCGGACAGTCCTCCCGACAAATTCAAATCTTTCAGTACTCCCCGCAGATCTTCCCCGGCTCCACGGCGGGCTGACGCTCGAAGGGAGAGGTGATCTCCACGGGAGCGTTCGTCCGGCTGCTGCGCTCAAAGGCGGTCATGATGTCCAGCACGTGCAGCTGCTGCATGTAGTTGGCCCGGTGGAACCGTCCCTCCTCCATGGCCGAGGCCATATCCGACAGGCCCAGCGCCCGGGAGTTGTTCGTAAATCCGGGATCCAGCGGGATCTCCTCGTACCCCTTCCCGGGGAACAGGAGACGGACGGGACCGCCGAAGGTGTTGGGATCGGGGACCCGGATGGAACCCTTTTCGCCGAAGATCTCGATGTACTCGCTGAAATCCGTATAGGAGTCGAAGGAGGCCGTGAAGGACGCGATGGCTCCCGACGCAAACCGGATCGCGCCGGAGGTAAAGGTGTCCACCTCCACGTCCACCACCTCTCCCCGGTGCGGCTCGCTTCCGATCACGCGCTGAGGGAAGGACGCTCTTCCGAAGGCCGTCACCCAGTCCGCCTTGCCCAGCAGGTTCACCAGGCAGGTGATGTAGTAGGGACCCATATCCAGCATGGGACCGCCGCCTCGCTTGTAGAAGAACTCCGGATCCGGATGCCAGCCCTCCGGTCCGTGGCCGAGAAAGTGAGCCGTCGCGCCGATGGGACGTCCGATGATCCCCTCGTCGATGAGCCGGCGGGCGGTCTGGATCCCGGCTCCCATGAAGGTGTCCGGCGCGCCGCCAAGAGTCAGGCCCTTCGCCTTCGCCAGCTCCACCAGCTCCCGTGCGTCGTCCATATTGGTGGCCAGAGGCTTTTCGGAATAGACGCTCTTCCCCGCTTCGAGAGCAGCCTTGGTGACGCCGTAGTGGTCGTTGGGCCGGGTGATGTTCAGCACGATGTCCACCTCGGGATCCGCGAAGATCTCGTACATATCCCGATAAATGCGCAGACCGCCGAATTCCGCGGACCGGCTCTCCGCCTTTTCCCGGATCAGGTCGCAGATGCCCGCGATGCGGATATTGGTGAACTTCCCTCCGATGTTGGTCATGTAAATGCCGCTGATGTTGCCGCAGCCGACGATGCCAATGTTCTTCATGGTGCCTCCTCTTCTCTTTTTCCGAAAAAGGAGCCGCAACACTCTGTTCTGCTGCGGCTCCTCTGTCCTATGTGATTTGTTTCTCCGCCTCCGGCGCAGGGTCAGGACGGATAGTTTTCGTCGTGCCAGTCGTTGTAGAAGCCGAGAATGGAGGTGGAAACCTCGCCGGTGTTGTCGAGCAGGTTCTTGGAGATCAGCTCGTTGGCCTTGATTTCCTTCTTGACCTCGGTTACGAAATCATCCCATTCGGCGAAGGGGCAGGCGTCCATTCTTTCCTTGTATTCCTTGGACAGGGTGACCAGCTCTTCCAGGAAGGGCTTGTTCTCCTCGGTGACGACGCCCGGGAACTTGATGAAGGGGCTGGAGATCATATCCAGGTTCATCGCCTTGCCGGTGTCCCAGTCGCTCATGGGTCTGCCGGCGTCCGGATAGGTCATGTAGACGTTGCCGGTGTCGGTGATCCGCATCTGATAATCCTTGGACAGGATCTTGATGGTGTCCCGGTTTTCCTCGGAGGTGTAGTCCCAGTGCACGCCCTGCGCGCCGTACTGGAGGATGGTACGGATGTCGGAGGAGGTGTTCAGGTAGGTGACGATTTCCATGGACCGGGCCAGACTCTTGGAGTAGGAGGACACGGCAAACATGGCGCCGTACACGTCCTCTTCGGTCATCATGGGCTTGGAGTACACCTTGACGTAGTAATCGTCCTCGTATTCCGCGATGGAAGCGGGATCGCCGGGGATGACGCCGACCGCGAACTTCTCGCCGTCCTTCACGGTGCCGTCGCCCACGTAGCCCAGCTCCTTCAGCTCCTTCATCAGACCCACGGTGTTGATGTACACGTTGGTGGAGAAGATGGACTTCGGGATGCAGGGGCTGTAGTAGGCCATGGAGTTGGTGATCTGGTTGGCGATCATGGACCACTCCTGCTTATCCTCGTTGAGGCCGAAGTAGTGCATGTTGGAGGCCTCGATCTCGCCCAGAAGCGGAACCACGCCCTCGAGCTTGCCGGCCTTGACCTGGTTGCCGATGTCCTTGATGAACTCGCCGCACTTCAGCACGGAGGACAGGGAGTCGGGATCGTAGTCGTACTGATCCACCAGCTCCTTGTTGACCAGGAGGTACTGGTACTCGCCGACGGGATGGTTGTTCGGGATGGCGTAGGTGCCGCCCACATTGGCCAGATCCAGAAAGGTGGGATAGATGTAGGTCTTCAGCAGCTTGGAGTTGCCGGAGAGCTCGCCGTCCAGCTGCTGGATCCATTCGTTTTCAATGTAATCGTAGTACTGCTGGTAGCTGGTGACGAGGAAAATGTCGAACTGCTTCGGGCCGACCTCGGGGTACTTGGTGATGGTGATGCCCAGTTCGTTGACGATGGTCTCGTCCTCCAGGGGAAGGGTCTCTTCCGTTTCCTCTTCCTCGGTCTCCTCGACCGTGATGCCCTGGGCCTTCTGTTCCTTGACCCACTTTCTGTATTCCTCGGCCGCCTGCTCTTCCGCTTCGATCATGTCGTTGATCTCCTGGATTCTGGCTTCCACGGCGTCCCTGTACTGGTCGCGGGGGATGAACTTCATTTCCAGGGCGGTGTCGTACTTTGCCTGGGTCAGACGGTTGACGGCGGCGGAAACGGCCTCCTGCGCCTCGGGAGTGGCGTTCTCGCAGGGGAGCCACATGGTCAGGGTCAGCGCGACGCGGCTGGTGGCCTCGGTATCGGCGGATTCCACGTCGACGTCCTCGGCGTTCTGGGAGCATCCGGCCAGCATGCCGACTGCCATGATTGCCGCGAGCACGAGGGATACGAGCTTCTTATACATTTCGATCCTCCTAAATGGAATCAGGGAATTCATAGTACGCCCTATTTTTATCTTCTGATATTGTACACGAAAAAAGCGAATCTGTCAAGCGTTTTTTGTACGGCTTTTCTGTAAACAATCCCGTCCCGGACCCGGACGCCGACGCTCCCGCCGGATTCGTTTGTGGATTCCCCACAAGAATCGGAGTTCATTTTCGGCAAAGACGACGTTATTCTTGTCGTTCTTCCACAGACCGCACGGTCCGGGGCTGAGCAAAAGCGACAATTTTCACTCATGCAGATCTTCCGCTTTCTCTGTCCCCTCCGGCGAAAAATCCGGACTCCCAGCGGGTGATTTGCCGCGGAATACTCTGCTCTCAATCTGACGGACGCGCTCGCGGGTGATTCCGAATTCCTCCGCCGTCTCGTCCAGGGTGCGGGCGCGGCCTCCGTCCATTCCGAAGCGGAACCGCATGACCTTTTCCTCCCGGGGGCTGAGGCGGCTGTACCGGATCAGATCCGCGAGGCCCTCCATGACGCGGGCGGTCTTCTCTTCCCCGGCATCCCCGGTCTCCGCGTCCTCATCCGCCGATCCGCCCTCCGCCGGGGAATCCTGCGCCTCCAGCACGGAGGGATCCGCGGCGATGCGCATGACCTCCTCCACCAGATCCGCCGTCATGCCCGTATCCGCGGCGATCTCGTCCACGGAGGGCTCCCGGCCGAGCTGTACAAGGAGTCTGTCGGAGCTCTTCCGCACCCGGTAGATGCTCTCCACCATATGCATGGGCAGGCGGAGGACCCGGCTCCGGTCCGAAACGGCCGTGCCCACGGCTCTCCGGATCCACCAGACGGCGTAGGTGGAGAAGGAGTAGCCCTTGTCCGCGTCGAATTTGTCCGCGGCGCTCATCAGGCCCATGCTCCCCTCCTGGATCAGATCTCCGATGGGAAGTCCCCGTCCGGCATACCGCTTGGCCACGGCCACCGTCAGTCTCAGTTCCGATTCGATGAGCCTCTCCCGGGCATCCTCGTCTCCTTCCGAGGCGAGCCGGGCCAGCTTCCTCTCCTCCTCCTCCGTCAGGAAGGGATAGTCGGAAATCTCCCGGAGATACGTCCTCAGATGGGCGTCCACGGGGATCCCCTCCTGCTC